>JALSTJ010000233.1 GCA_026983815.1 Flavobacteriales bacterium | reverse complement strand
TTTGCGGTCCGCCAAAAGATTTTTCAATGATTACATTTCTTCCTTTGGGTCCCAAAGTTACTTTAACGGTATTTGCTAATTTATCAACGCCTCGTTTGAGAGCATCTCTTGATTCTACATCAAATTTTATTTCTTTTGCCATAGTTTAAATTTATTTTTAGTTCAGTCCATTTATAACATAAATTATGCCATGCAAATCAAGTCCATCATGCAAAAAAAAAGAGTGCCAAATTGTCAGCACTCTTCAAAAAAAATTATTAAAAATTATTTGTTTGGTTTCTTTGGTGCAGGTACTGCAGATTTTTCGGGTTTTTCAGGTGTTGTATTGGGATTTAGAACTGGAGCCAAATCCTTAGCATGTTTTTCAACAGCTTGCTTTACTTGTGATTTTTGAGGTGCAGCTGTATTCAAAATTACGGAATTGGATAATAAAATCAAGATAATCATAAATGAAAACAAATACCAGGTAGCTTTGTCTAAGAAATTGGTGGTTTCTTTTACTCCTCCAAACATATTTCCGCCACCGCCACCAAATGTAGAATCCAAACCCCCACCTTTGGGATTTTGAACCATAATAATCAATACTAAAAAAATGGCGACTATCGCAATAAGGAAAATAAATAGGTATAAACTCATAATTTTATTTTTTAATTTGTTTTTTTAATTCATTTATTTGATTTGCAAAATAACTACTTTTTTTTGGATATTTCAAACTTAATATCTTAAAAGCTTGAATTGCCTTGTCATATTTTTTTTGTTTAACGTATAAATTTGCCAAGGTTTCGGTCATCAACATTTGTTTTTCTTCGACACTTTTTATAACATTTTCGGGAGGCGGAATACTATGATTTCTCTTGGGGACAATCTTGGGTTTGTCTTTGAGAAATTTATCTATCAGCTCAAAAATCGGATCTTGTTTTTTCGCTTTTTTATCGCCCGCTCCACTGATAAATTTCATCCATTCGGAAAAAGTCAGTTTATCAGGAAGGGTATTTTCTTTAGATATTTCTTCTTTTTCAACTGATTTTTCGGTTTCTTTTCTCAAAAATAGCGTTTCGTCAGTTGTTTCTTTCGTAAAATCAGAGATGTTGTTTTTTTTATTATCAAATTCTTTATCTTCGGATAGCATTATATCTTTACTAACGGATGTTTTAGAAGTTGTTTTGGGTTCTTCAAAGGATTCTATATCTTCAAAAAAACGAAATAAAATAGTTCTATCAGTAGTTAATGCCGCAACTTTATAAAGATTTCTGTTATGCAGAATGTGATTTTTTTTCAAAGTTTTAACATACAATGCCAAAGCCGATTGAAAATAAGGATACTTTTTGATAATTTTTTCCAATAATAATGTATCCGAATAACTAATGGATTCGGGGTGTTGAAGGAAATTTAAATATTTATTTTTATCCATTACCATTTGGCTAAAGTATCATTAAATACATCATTTAAAATATGTTCAAAAATTGTTTGATGTGCATCATCTTGAATTTCAGTTCGACTTTTATCAGCGGGATAATCATAATAATAAGAATAAGTTTTTGTGAAATTATCCTCATCTTTTTTCCGGTTGGTATAAATTATTTTTATTTTGACTGTCAAACGATTCATCGCTGCAGTTTGTCCCGCAGTAAGAGAAACCGGTTGCACATCATATTTGGCTATCTCACCTTCAAAACTTAAATCCCCTTCTGATTTTACTTGCTCTAGGTTAGTTGATTGGGTAATTTTATCTATCAGCATATTTCTAAAATCTTCATTGATGCCGGGAACGACCAGTGCTGCATTATTGGGAAAATAACTGACCGAAAAAGTCTTGATATTTTTTCCTATATTTATTCCCGTAAAGGAATAATTTACCTTACATGAAAATATGAAAAATAATATACCAAATAAAAAAAACTTCTTCATACTTTTGCTTTCAAAATATCATTATATTCTATAAATTAATATCATATTGCTTGATTTTACGATAAAGCGTTCGTTCCGAAATTCCCAATTCGTCCGCTGCTTTTTTTCTCCTTCCATTATATTTTTTCAATGCCCTGATAATTAAATCTTTTTCTTTCTCATGTAAGGATAAGGATTCTTTGGGTGGGTCCTGATAATTTGTTGCAGAATTCCGTTCATCTTCATGATCATAAATAATTTCCATAGGATGATTTTCCTCTCCTGAATTCAGCAATACAGGAGGTTTCAAATGTGCGATTTCATTTTTAAGGTGATCAATTTCATTTTTGAGTTCAAAAATCAATTTATAAATGATTTCTCTGTCCTTGCTGTAATCAAATTTTGCAGATTCCGAAACCACAACGGAAGGATATTGCCTGGAAAAACCCGGGAGATATTTCTTTAATACTTCTGCTTCAATCAAACGATGTTCTTCCAATACGGAAATTTGTTCTACAATATTTCTCAACTGTCGGACATTTCCTGGCCAATGATAACTGATAAGCAATTGTATGGCTTCAGGGGTTAATTTTATAGGTGGCACATGATATTTATGCCCAAAATCAGATGCAAATTTTCTAAAAAGTAAATATATATCATCTTTTCGTTCTCTTAAGGGAGGTAATTGAATTTCAACGGTATTGAGACGGTAATACAAGTCTTCACGAAATTTATCTTCTTCTACTAATTTTAATAAATCCCGATTAGTAGCTGCCACAATACGCACATCAGTTTTTTGAACTTTTGACGACCCTACCTTTATAAATTCACCATTTTCCAAAATTCTCAATAGCCGAACTTGTGTGGTCAAAGGCAACTCTCCCACTTCATCCAAAAAAAGTGTTCCTTTATCAGCCATTTCAAAATAACCTTTCCTGGAGGCAATGGCTCCGGTAAAAGAACCTTTTTCATGTCCAAACAATTCACTATCTATAGTTCCTTCGGGAATAGCGCCACAGTTTACTGCAAAATAAGGTCCGTGTTTGCGATAAGAATTATTATGGATAATTTGCGGAATAACTTCTTTCCCCGTACCGCTTTCTCCGGAAACCAAAACGGTTATATCCGTAGGAGCAACACGTAAAGCTCTGTCCAAAGCTCTGTTGAGTTTAGAATCATTGCCAATAATTCCATAACGTTGTTTGATGGTTTGCAGATGTTCAGACATAGTTTTTTTATTCCTTACAAAGATATAAATAAAAACTGACTTTTTGGCAGTTAAATTTTATTTTTTAAATAGCTTGTCAATTACAATGTAAAACATATTTTTGTAGAAAATTATTTTTATGAAACCCAAGGTTTATTACTTAAAAACTTGCAATACTTCGATGCGGATTCTCAAAGAGCTGGGAGAATTGATACAGAATTTTGAAAAAATTGATATTAAAGAACGTCCCATTCAAGCTCAAGAACTGGATGCAATGAGAAGAATCACAGGAAGTTATGAAGCATTATTCAGCAAAAGAGCAAAGAAATATAAAGAAATGGGATTAAAAAATATACAACTAACCGATGACGATTATCGATATTATATTTTGCAGGATTATACTTTTTTGAAACGTCCAGTTTTATGGTTTGATCAGCAGGTTTTTGCAGGAAACAGTAAAAAAAATATTGAGAATCTAATAAAAGTCCTAAAAGAAAAATGACCCGAAGACAAAAAGGAATTTTTTATGCATTTTTGGCTGCTCTGATTTACGGAGTTACCTTTACTATTGCCAAAGATGTAATGAAAATACACATTCCGTCTTTTGCTTTGACATTGATGCGAGTTTCCGGAGCCGCCACCATTTTTTGGTTGATTTCCCTTGGTTTACCTAAAGATAATATTGAAAAAAAAGATTATAGAAAATTTTTTATCGCAGCTGTTTTCGGGATCGCACTCAATATGATGACTTTTCTCAAAGGTTTATCATATACAACACCCATATCTGCTTCCGTATTGATGATTACCGCTCCTATTTTTGTAATGATTTTTTCTTTTATTTTTCTAAGAAATCCCATCACAAAATACAAAATTGCAGGCGTATTTTTGGGAATGGCGGGAGCTACCGTTTTGATACTCTACGGAAAAAAATTGAATATACATGCCAGTAATCCCAAATTGGGAAATTTGTTGGTAGTTTTCAATGCCATTTCTTATGCACTTTATTTAATTCTTGCCAAACCACTACTCAACCGTTATCATCCGGTAACCTTTGCCAAATGGTTATACACGTTTGGATTATTTTTGATTTTACCCTTTTGCCTCCCTGAATTTATGCATTTGAATTGGGCAAATATTCCTTTACATATCCATCTTAAAATTGTTTTTTTGGTAGTATTTTCTACTGTTTTGACTTATCTATTCAATCTGATTGCTCTAAAAGTTTTAAAACCCACCACCATGAGTGTTTTTATTTATTTACAACCCTTAATCGCCACTATTTTTGCAATGATGATGGGCGCTGATCAGTTAACATGGATAAAAATTATTGCAGCAGGTTTAATAATTATCGGAGTTTATTTAGTAAATTTGTCATCAATTAAAAAAAATTGATATGTTATTTTCAATGACAGGCTTTGGAAAAAGCCACTTGCAAACCGATGAAAAAGAAATCAATGTTGAAATCAAAAGTCTCAATAGCAAAAACCACGATTTTAAATTACGCCTCCCTTCATCTTTTAAAGAAAAAGAAACCGAGGTAAGACGTTTATTGATAGAAAAACTTATTCGAGGAAAAATAGATTTACAAATACAAATCAATGATTTAAGTGGAAAACCTTCAGGAAAAATCAATCCTTTGGTATTAAAAAAATATCTGGAACAACTTCGTGAAGTCAAACCCGATTTGGATGAAAATTTAGCAATCAATAGTATAATTAAACTTCCTGATGTATTGCAAATTGAAGAAAATCATCCGGATGAATACTTATGGAATGAGATTAAAAAAAGTGTTGTTGATGCTATAGAACATTTGATTGATTTTAGAAAACAAGAAGGTAATTCATTAAGAAAAGATTTGGAAAACAATATTACTACCATCAAAAAACATTTGGATAAAATTATTGAAATTGATAAAAATCGTATCAAAGAAAAAAAATCAAAAATCCATTCGGAATTAGAACAATTGAAAGTAGAAATCGATGAAAACCGTTTTGAACAGGAATTGATTTATTACATAGAAAAATTTGATATCAATGAAGAAATAGTCCGGTTAAAAAATCATTTGGATTATTTTTTGAAAGAACTCCATAATAATAAAATTTCCAAAGGAAAAAAACTGGGATTTATATCTCAAGAAATCGGTCGCGAAATCAATACCATCGGTTCCAAAGCCAATCATAGTGAAATTCAAAGAAATGTGGTGGAGATGAAAGATGCCTTGGAAAAAATCAAAGAACAAGTATTAAATGTTTTATAAATGTATCATTATATCATTGTTGGTTTTGGCGTAGCAGGATATAGTTTTGCTCAAATTCTTGAAGAAAATCAAAGAAATTTTATCATTTTTGACAATCAATCCCAACAATCCACCCGAATTGCAGGAGGAATGTATAACCCTGTGATTCTGAAAAGATTTACTCCGGCATGGCAAGCTGCTGAAATGCTGCCATATGCCTTACTTCAATGGAAAAAAACAGAACTAAAATTTCAGAAAAGATACATTTATCCCATTCCCATATACAGAAAGCTTGCTTCGATAGCTGAACAAAATAATTGGATGGTTGCCTCGGATAAACCGGTTATGAGAGATTTTATGCAACCGATAAGTTTTGAAAAAATTGAAGGGGTAAATAGTGATTTTGGTTTTGGCATTCTAAAAAATACAGGGATTGTTAATCTCAGTCAAATTTTGGATGATACCAAAAAGCTATTATTGAAAAAAAAACTGTTTTTTGAAACAAATTTTAAATATCAAGATCTAAAAATTTATCCTGATTATATAGAGTACCAAGGAATCAAAGCAAAAAATATTGTTTTTGCCGAAGGATACGGACTGAAAAAAAATCCTTTCTTTAATCGTTTACCTTTGACCGGAACTAAAGGTGAAATGTTACAAATTGAAACCACTGCAAATATTCCTTATATAGTGAAATCCAATGTTTTTATGGCTCCTGATGTTACTCAAAAAGGAAAATATTATATCGGTGCTACGTACAATTGGGAAGACAAAAGCAACCGTCCTACTACTGAAGCTAGAAAACATCTCGAAGAAAAACTCCGTCAATTATTTACTGGAAAATATCAAGTAGTTCATCAAAAAGCAGGTATTCGTCCTACTGTTAAAGATCGTAGACCTTTGGTGGGAAAACATCCTGTTTATTCCAATGTTTTTGTATTAAATGGCATGGGAACACGCGGGGTAATTTTAGCACCCAATATGGCAAAAGCGCTTTGGAAACAAATCGAATTTGATATTCCGCTTTTAGAAGAAATTGATATCAAACGTTTTAAATAGCTTTGGTTCTACACAAGAAAAATCAGTTTATATCTCACGTGTTTATTGATTTTTGCTTGAATTTATGATAGAAATTGCATTAAAAAAGCTGCTAAATTTAGCAGCTTTTTTATTTAATTATTTTCCTGTTCCTTTTTGACAGTTTCTTCGGAAGGATCTAACAAACGGAATCCGGCTCCATGAATATTTACAATTTTTACATTGGGGTCCTTTTTAAGCAATTTTCTCAACTTGGCTATATAAACATCCATACTTCTGGAAGTAAAATAGTTGTCATCTTGCCAAATTTCTTTTAAAGCTTTTTCTCTAGGCATCAAATCATTTTTATAATTTGCCAACATTTGTAAAAGCTTACTTTCTTTTGGAGAAAGTTTAATAGGTTCTTCACCTTTATAACTCAAATTTCTCAATTTGGCATCAAAAGTAAAATCTCCTATATTAAAATCAAAAATTTCTTCTTTTTCTTTATCATCTTCGCTGGCAGAACGGCTAAGCAAAGCTTTGATTTTGTAAATTAAAACCTCAGAATCGAAAGGTTTGTTGATGTAATCATCCGCTCCAAGCTGATAACCTTTGAGCATATCTTCCTTCATGGTTTTCGCGGTAAGGAAAATCAAAGGAACTTTTTGATCTCTAAAACGTATTTCTTTCGCTAGAGTAAATCCGTCTTTATAAGGCATCATTACATCAAGAATGATCAAATCAAACTTGTCTCTTTTGAATTTTTCAAATCCTTCCATTCCATTTCTCGCCAAAACAACATCAAAGTCATTCAGCATGAGATAATCTCTAAGTATGATACCAAAATTGATATCATCTTCTACCAATAATATTTTTTGTTTTGTTCGTGCTGTATCCATTTTATTATAGTTTGTGTGTATTATTTTATTATCAGTTTATGTGTTTTACATTTTTCGTTATCGGAAATTTAATGATAAATGTACTTCCTTTATCTTTAACGCTTTTCACCTGTATCTTTCCGTTTAAAGCTCGGACTACTTTCAAAACATAAGCCAACCCCAATCCATGTCCTTTAACGTTATGAATATTTCCTGTAGGCGCTCTGTAAAATTTATCAAAAACTTTCTTTTGCACCGAACGGCTCATCCCAATTCCTTTATCACTTATTTCAATTACCACGTTTTCTTTGTTGTCGTTATATGTTTTAACTTCTATTTCAGGAATTTCTTTAGAATATTTTACCGCATTATCCAGAACATTTACAAAAACATTGGTCAATAACACTTCATCCCCTTTAATATTTGTTTCTTTTGCATTGAATTGTGTTTTTAAATGCCCTCCTTTATCCTTCACTATCAAAATGATATGATTGATAGCATTATCCAAAATCTCATGAACATCAACAGGATTCGCACCTACTTTCATGTCGATCTTATCGAGAATAGACATGTTCAATACATTTTCTACTTGATTGAGCATTCTTTTATTTTCTTGTTTCAACATTTTCAAGTAGTGTTTGATCATCTTTTCATCATTCATTACTCTGGGTGATTTCATTGCATCGGTTATCAAATTAATGGTTGCAATGGGCGTTTTGAATTCATGTGTCATATTATTGATAAAGTCGGTTTTCATTTGTGATATTTTCTTCTGACGAATGATATAATAAATGGTCAGAATATAAATCAATAATATAATTGCCATGAGTAAATCCGACAAAAATTGAATTCGCAAACTTTCATGCTTGAACAATTCATTTCTATTAAATGCAAGAACTAATTCATATTTCGTCATTCCGGAATCATCCGGAAATATTTTGAATTTGTAAAATTTGAATTTATTTTTATCCAATGAAAAGTGTTTGCTATGCACTTTTGTGAGGATACCATCATTCAAAATTCCAAATTCATAATGATAATTTATTCCTCTTTTGAACAATTCATTATTAATCCAATTTTTAAGACTGTCCTTAGACACCCTTTTATAAATAGGTTCAATAATGGAAATGTCTTTAATTACTCTCGAAAAATATTTAGAATTTAAACCCAATTTGGAATGTTCAAAATTAGGATTATCAATCATTTTATTTTTCTTAAAAAAATTCGATTTGGTTTGAGAAATACTCAATTTACCAAAAACCGAATCAAATTGTTTTTCCGAAAGCGGAAATTTTAAATTTAAACCTTTTTCAAGGACCAAATGCTTATAGGCAAATACTTCATTGGTGTTTTTATTCTCTTTCTTAAAAACAAATTCAAAGACATCATTTTTGGATAATGTATCCGATGAATTTCGAATTTTTTTTAAGTATCGTTCCGTTTCAAGATTTTCAGCTTTATTAACTACATCATATAAAATTTGATTTATTGTATAATAAAACTGTTGATCTCTTAATTTGATATCATTTTCTCTTAATTTCACCTGCATCATCCGGATTCCCAAAACGGAAATCGTCATAAATACTACCAACAGAACAATATTTCCCTTTTTCATGTGCAAAGTTATGTTAAAACATTTGAATAACAATCAAATACTTGAAAAAATTAACCTTTTTTTAACATTTTTTTAAGTTTTTGATCGATTTTTTGAACGCTATTCCTTAAAAATTCGATATCTTTATTATTTTTTATAATAAAATGTGAGTTTTTCATCATTTCAGGAGAAAAGTTTTGATTATCCATCCTTTTTTGTATATCTTCTTGTTTCATTTTATCTCTGATTGTTATTCTTTCCATACGTTTTTTTTTGTCTGCTATTACCCAAATAATATTATCTGTCAATTGATCCATTCCTGTTTTATGCAAAATGGCATTTTCAACAATTACATAAGGTGAAGTTTTATTCTTTGTCCATTTAATAAAATCATTTCTCACAGCCGGATGCACCCAATTTTCTAATTTTTTTAGTTTATCGGGATTTGAAAATACAATTTTTGCCAAATACCCTGTATTGAGTTCTCCATTTTTATAGGTTGAATCTCCAAATTCTGCAATCAATTTCTTCTGCAAATCTTTATTCCTTTGCATGAGTTCTTTGGCTTTATCATCGGCATAATATACCGGTATACCCAATTCTTCAAACATTTTGGCAACTGTAGTTTTTCCACTTCCCATCCCACCGGTTAATCCTATAATTTTGGTCATCTTTTTATAAAAATTTTAATCTTTTCGGGATAGATTTCAATATCAAATATCCCTTTTGGTTTCGATATCAATCGAACTTTTACCAAACTATCTTGCTCGCTCATTCCATGAAAATCAATTCCGGCTCTAAAGATAGCATTTTTTATTTGTTTATAATTCGTTCTAAAAAAACGATATTTTATGGTTACCTTTGATGGTATGGTCATAATTTGATTGGATAACTTCTCCGGATAAACAAACACATTTAATTTTCGGGTCTGCTCAATAACCTGATCAACAGGTAGTTGATAATGGATAAATGTAGGATTGGAAATAATTCCTTCGGGAGTGTCAAGTTTTAGTTTTTCATCAATTGTTTGACGAACATTTTTAAATACATATTCCTGTGTTTCTATTGTATCAAGAGATTTCAATTTTTCAAAATCTCCATAAATCATTACTTTTTTAGGAGTTATCATAGCTTGTGAAGTGCTCTTGTATGAAGGAGCAAAAAACAACTTAAGTTTTGGGCGTACCTCTACTATTTTTTGATGAACACCTTTTAATAAATTCAATTTTTTTGGATTAATTGTGACAATCTTGACATCTTCTCCCAATAATTTTTGTAAAACTATTTTTTTAAGTGGAGGATTCCAAAATTTCTGTTGCACTTTACTATCCAAAACATATTGAAATACTGGTTTTTTTAGCTTTAATAATATCAGTCGATATCCTGTGGTCTGTATTTTAATTTTTAGTGTATCATGTTGATAAAAATCCGGAAGGACAACATGATTTTCTCCTATATATCTAACTGGAATTTTATATGTATAAGAATAGCTTTCGGATAAATGTGTCATTAACCAAAAAACTGTTGAAATCAATAAAAAAAATGCAATAGTGTGCAATTTATTATTGGTAATAAAAAAATTAATGATATAATGAAATCTTTTTTTCATGATTCGGTTTATCTTTGCAAAGATATTGAAATGAAATGATTTTTATGAATTATTTTTCTTTATTAGGATTGATATTTGTTTTACATTTATTGGCGGTTTCCAGTCCGGGACCCGATTTTCTGTTGGTTATCCGTAATACTATGCAATCCGGAAAAAAGGCGGGCAGTTACACCAGTTTGGGTATTGCCTTGGGAATCGCTGTTCATATTTTATATTCACTAACCGGTATTGCGTTGCTGTTGAAAAATAACTCCGGTGCATTTAAAACCATTAAATATTTAGGGGCAGCATACATTATATATTTGGGAATAAAGACTTTACAAAAAAAGACACAAAAGCTTTCC
>JALSTJ010000232.1 GCA_026983815.1 Flavobacteriales bacterium | reverse complement strand
GGCAGAGCCAAACTCGGAATGTTTGAAGGAGATTTAGTCGATGGAGAACTGGAAATCGGGCAAGTATCGTCGATTATTGATGAGGTAAAACCCGCTGGAGAAATTGTTCGGGAAATTGTTAAGGAATTTAATTATTTGATTAAGGATATTAAACAACTCAAAATATGAACTAATCAACAACTTCTAATTTCAACTCTTTATTTAGACGCAAAATTACTGAAGCTTCATTTTTAAAACCTTTTTCAGGTTGATGTTCATACAAAAACACCTTAGATGTTTGTTGGGTTTGACCAATTTTTTGTAATCCTTCAAACAGATTATCAGCATTGCCTGCACGTATTAATAAATCAAATAATGTATCAAAACCATTAACAGCCGCAAAACCGGGCATGATATGATAGTGATGCAAAAATGATTTTTTTAGATCGGCATCCATCAAACGCAACATTTTGGAAGGAAAATGATAATTCAAGTTAGACAAAAAGGTGTTGGTTCTATCATTGGTTTGGTCTTCATACAATCTTTTATCGTCTAGAGTAAATAAGGTAACTTTATATGAGTCTTTCAAAGAATTCAAAGCAGATAATGCTGAAAAAATTAAAGGAGTATCATCTGTTATTAATAGAACATAATTTTGTTTGTCTTTGATAAGTTTTTTAGATAGATTATCTAAGTAGATTGAAAATCCTTTTTTGGTTTTCTTGGCTTTGAATAAATTGGGTTTTTTGCTCAATTTATTGGATAAGGTATCTACAATATTTTGTTTGGTTTCATCATAAATAATTGTAAGTCTTTTATTATCATCCGACAGTTGTTCATTGAGATAATTTGTCAAATGTTCTTGCAAACCTGAATGATCAGAAGTTGTTATCACCAAATTTCTAAATATTTTATTGCCTTTGTATTTATTTACTACTTCAGGAGTATTGTCCAATTCAAGGGTTGTGGCCACCTTTTCGATATTTTCTGTTTTAAGAGGTCCTATGACAAAATCATAATCTGATAAATCAGTGGTTTCCAATATCTTACCGGTAACAAAAGGAGATGCTTGAGTATCAAAAACATCATATTTGATATTCATCCCATAAGTTTTCAATGAATCGATAGCCAATTTCATTCCGGAATAATAATCCAGTAGGGTATTTCCATAAAGTTTATCACATTTTTCATCTTCCTGTAATTTATTGATTTCCTTAACTTTAAAAGGTAATAAAATGGCTATTTTATATTCTTTTTGCTTATTGATACTATCTAATAAATTGATTTTTAATTGACCGGTTTTTTCAAAGATACTATCCTTTACAGCTAATTTTGAGTTATCATAACTGGATTTTCTGATTTTGATAATCTGACCGGTTTTTAGTCCTTGTTCTTTGATAATGGGATTGTCTTTAATAATTTCTTCTTGACTGACACCAAATTGTCTGGATAAACCAAATAAAGTTTCCAAAGCTTGAACGGTATGATATACAAAAAGCTGATCTACTGGTAATTCATTTTTATTCGTCTCTTTATTTTTAGGGAAACGGATAATTTGTCCAATTTTCAAACCATCTATTAACACCGGATTTAATTCTTTGATTTTTTCTTGCGTTATATTATAATTTTTTGCAAGACTAAATAATGTTTCTTTGGGTTTTACTTGATGATATATGTATTTACTAAAATCTTGTTGCCCGTCTTCAAACTGTTTTCTATCCAATTTCAGTGTTTGTCCGGTTTTCAAACCATCTTTAACAATAGGATTAAGTTCCTTAATTTTTTCTTGGGTTGTATGGTATTGTTTGGCTAAGGAAAAAAGGGTTTCATGTGCTTGAACATCATGATAGATATAATTTTTCTCATCACGAACTTCTTCAACTCTAGCTGGTCGGTATTTGGGAACAACAACTTTTTGTCCTACCAAAAGATTTTTATCCTTGATTTCCGGATTTAAACGTTCTAACTCATCAATGGTAATTCCATGATCATAAGCTACGCGCCATTTTCCTTGCTTGGGTTTTACAATATAATAAGTATACTTCAATGTATCTATTTGTTTAAGCCCATTTTTATCGGCATATATTGGGATGATAATGATTTGACCCAATTTAATATTAAAACCTTCAATTTTATTCAGTTTTTTTATAGCTTCAATCTTGGAATGATATTTTTTTGATAAACCATAAATAGTTTCATTTTCCCCAACAGTATGATATTTATAGTCAATGATATTTCCGGATACTTTTACAGAATCTAAAGGTAGATTTCTGGTTTCTTCTTTGGGTATTAAAATACTCATACCTTCTTTTAGGGAATCTCCGGGTTTTAATGATGTATTGTATTGATAAATTTCGGATGGTGGCAAATGATACTCCTTTGCTATATCTTTAATTGTTTCACCCGATTTTACTTTATGAATTATAAAATTTTGTGCATTTACTTGAAAAAATGAGAATATAAAAGCTAGTCCGAAAAGCAATTTCTGGAAATTTTTGAAAATATTTTGATAATTTTTAATCATAAAACACAAAAAATTTATTCGATTTCAACACTCAAACCCTTATCCAAAAGTGTATTTGCAATAGGTTCAAGTTCATCAAAACTTCCTTTTTTTACAATACTTTTTCCTTTATAATGAGTCATCAACGCACATTGTTCCGCTTGATAAAGCGTATGATTACAGTAGCGCATAAGCAACTCAATCACATAATCAAAGGAATTTACGTCATCATTGAATAGGATAATTTTGTATAACTTCGTTTCAGAAGTTTTTTCAAAATTTTTAGGTTGATGTTTCTCTGCCATAATTGTGTTATTTGAAAAGTTAAAGATAAAAAATTTTTTTTAATTCATACTATTTTGAAAAAAGTATGCTCTGCCATATATTTTTAGCTAATAATTTCTCAAATATCATACCATATTTTTTGGCTTGTTTTTTTAATATGTGAATATCCTCGGTTAAAAAACCGCTCATAAGTAATTCTCCATCATTTTTCAAAGCTTCATTATAATAATCAAAATCTTCCAATAAAACATTCAGGTTGATGTTTGCCAAAACAATATCAACTTTTGGAAATTTTTTGAGCAAAGTAGCATCTCCCCAAAAAGCTTCAATTTTTTTTGTAAGATTTTTTTCAAAATTTTCTTGCATATTATCAAATGACCATTCATCTATATCGACTGCAAAAATTTTTTGCGCACCTAATTGCTCAGCCAAAATGGATAATACACCTGTTCCCGCCCCTATATCAATTACGGTTTTTCCAACAAAATCCATATTGAGCATTTGTCTAATCATCAATTCTGTTGTTTCATGATGACCGGTTCCAAAACTCATTTTCGGGTCTATATTTATAATGTAGGGAAAATCCTTTTCAGGATGAAATGAAGTTTTGATATAAACCTGATTTTCAATAATTAATGGTTGTATGATACTTTCCCATTTTTTATTCCAATTTTGTGGCAAAATTTCTTTAATGGTAAAATCATAGAAATCTTGAAAATCGGTCAAAATTTTCTCTACATCTTTTTCCTTATCAATATAAGCCAAAAATCCTTCGGATGTTTCCGTAAAACCTTCAAAATCGTTTTCTGCTAACACCGCAATTAAAATATCTCGAAAAAATTCGGGATTTTTTACTTGAAAATCGTATTCGTAATATATTTTTTTAGCTTTCAATTTTTTGTGATTTTAAAACGTCTCTTGTAATCAACAGAACTCCTGAAAATAAAATAACTGTTAAGTAAAATAAAATTTTGGAAAATAATTCATCAGGAAACTGTATGCCAAACCAAATCAAACTTGCTCTTATAAAAATCAAAGTTTCCGTAAGAATAAATCCGGTATAAAACACCAAAAATGATTTTTTTTGCAAGCTAAAAAATCCGATTTCATGAGCCAAAATCAAAAGAAACGGAGTAAAAATACCCAACATAACCAAATGCAAATAACCGATGATAAAATCTCGTATCTGAAAGGATAAATCGGCATAATATTGCACAGAACCTGTAAATTGCAAAACGGCTTTGACAAATAATGTCAATAAAACCAACATAAAAATTTGAAAAGAAAATTTGTCAATAATATTTTGAATAAATTTATGATAACGCAATAAAACTTGAAGGAGAATAAAAAGTGCCCAAATTTCGGCTATGGCGCCTATCATAGATAAAATATTAAAAAAAATCCCGGGATTTGCCCAAAGGGTATTGGAAAAATATCCAAAAAAAACAGCGATTAACATCAACCGATAAATCTTTTGAACTTGTTTTCTATTCAAATGAATTCCTCTGTTTTCCAATAAATAAAAACTCAACCCGAATAATGCAAATAAAAACCATCCGTTGTATTGAAAATGAAGGTAATAAAAAATATCATATTTATAAAAATGAGAATTTTTCCCAAACAATTTCAAAACAAAAACCAAGGACCAAGGACTTAAACTCGATAAAAATTGCAACCAAAGTCCTGCTTTAATAAATTTGTAAGTTGCCGGATATTTTTCGGTTTGTTCTTTATTTTTAAAAAAGTAGTAAAGAAAGAAATAGGTGCCAATAAGAAATAATGACAAGAATATAATGGAAAACAATTTATAGCCCTGAATAGGAAAAGAAAAATACATCCCGATTATATTGATAATGGTAAACCAATAAATAAACTTGAAAGTTTTGGTCTGCAATTTATCATGCAAAAAAATATAAGATACAAAACTCACAAAAGCGCCATGCAACCAACCTAAAAACGCTACGTGTGAATGTGCATGCAAAAAGTTTTTAAAATTTAAAGATAGTTCAAATGCCGGAACTGCTCTTAAAGTTAAACCTAAAAGAGCAATTGCGGCAAAGAATAAAACTGAAATTGTAAATTGTTTCCTAGCATCCATATCCCAATAGAATATCAATAGCCAATTGGTTCGATTGACTTTAATATATATCCACTTATTAACTTTTGGATTTTATTTAATTCCTAATTTCTTAGGATCGATTTTGTTATTGAGAATTTTATTTACTCGATCCAATTTTTCTTTTCCTTTTTTATCTTTTGGAATATTATATGCCTTAATACGAATAGATTCGGTTAAATTTTTCGTATTGGCATAGATAGTAATGGTTTTGGTTTGTTTTCCCGGTTTATGATTGGTATTAAAACGCACCTTTATCACATCACTTTCTCCGGGTTTAATCGGTTTTTTAGGCCAATAAGGAGTGGTGCAACCGCAACTGGTTTTTACATTGGTAATGACCAATGGCACTTCACCCGTATTTTTAAAATGAAAAACCGTATCCAAAATTTCACCTTCATGATGTGTTCCGAAATCCACTTCTTTAACATCAAATTCCATGGTTGGAAACTTGTTTAATTCAGCCATTTTTTGCTTGGCTTTTTCTACATTTTCTTCTTTAATTTTTGAAGCGGGGTTATCATTATTACAAGCAGCAAATAACAAACCTGTAAATACAAATAAAAGTAATTTTCTCATAATATTTATTTTTTAATTCTTCCTCTGATATTTTTTTTAATTTCTCCTTTTTTGTCCAATTCCTTATAAATTTTATTTAAAACACCATTGATAAAAATATTGCTTTTAGGTGTCGAGAATTCTTTAGCTAATTCTACATACTCATTCATGGAAACAGAAGGTGGTATGGAGGGAAAATATAAAAATTCGGTCAATCCCATCTTTAAAATCAGCTTATCGATTAAAGAAATTCTTTCAAAATCCCAATTGGGCGTTTTTCCCTTTATTAACGAATTGAGTTTTTCATCATTTTGAATAACAATTCTGAACAAATCTTTGGCAAACTCTCTATCTTGCTCGTCCTTAAATAATTCGGGTAAGCTTTGAAAGTAATCATTTTCTTTAAGCGCTGAAATAGTTTTCATTACCAAAGTATTGGCAATGGCAATGTCATCCGCCCAATGACTTTCATCCGCTTCCAAACTTTCATGAAGTTTTTCTTCGGGAGCTATAAAATTTTTATATAAATTCAATATAAAATCTTTGTCTTCGGTAAAAGAATTGATTCCTGAATTCATATATTCTTTATAAAGTTTGGATTTTTTTATTTTTTTCCAAACCAAATCAACCAATTCCTTATTCACTTCCCATTTATTCAATCGATTTTTTTCCTTAAATTCCTTGATAAATGAGTTGTCAAACAGCATTTGCAAAATTCGGTTATTCACAAATTTATAATTGGGATTTAAATCATCATGTGTCGGGAAATTTTTATTCAATCCTACTTCAATTTCTTCATTAGCTCGCTCACGTAAAGCAATCAAAAACAACAGCAATAAAATATAAAGTTTGTATATATTTTCAAAACTTTGAAAAAGAAGTTTTTCATTTTTTGGAATATTATCAGAACCGGAACCTTGATAAGCAAATATTCCTTGCATCACTTTGGAGCGTATATTTCTACGATTTAGCATAATTCAATCAACAATAAAAAATGTGTCGCAAAGTTAAGTTTTATTTGCAAAATAAATAAATAAAAAATTATTTTTTTGTTTAAAAATTATTTTTATTAGTTTTGTAGCATAAATTAATCTAAAGATTGTTGGAAAATGAGTGAAAAAGAATACACCAAACCAGAAGAAATCTACTCTAAAGTTTTTAGAGCAGGTAGAAGAACTTATTTCTTTGATGTAAGAGAGACCAAAGCGGGTGATTATTATTTGACCATCACCGAAAGTAAAAAAAACATGAATGAAGATGGAACTTTCCATTACAAAAAACACAAAATTTATCTTTACAAAGAAGATTTTGGAAAGTTTAAAGAGCTTTTGGACGATGTAACCAATTTCATCATCAAAGAAAAAGGTGAAGAAGTAATTTCCGAAAAACATCAAAAAGATTTTAACCCGGAAAACCAATCAGAAATTGTCGAAGAAAACAAAGAAGCCAAACAAGATGAAGATCAAAAAGAAGAGAATCTCTCAACTGATGACTTTACCGACGTTAGCTTTGACGATATTTAGAATTTAAAAAAACATGGCTTAGAAAAACCGCTTAAACAAGCGGTTTTTTTATTCAAAATTATTCCAAATCTCAGGTTATATTTAGTATATTCGCATTTTCAAAAAAAATTGATCAATGGATAAATTAATCATCATAGCCCTCGGAGGAAATGCTTTATTGAAAAACGGACAAAAAGGCACTACCGATGAACAAAGAGAAAATATACGTCAAACACTCCATTCCATATTGCCTTTAATAAAAAAAGGAAACCAATTGGTTATTACACATGGAAACGGACCGCAAGTTGGGAATATTTTACTAAAAAATGATGCGGGAGAACAAATTTATAAGGTTCCGGCTGTGCCTTTGGATGTTGCAGTTGCCAATACACAAAGTGAAATCGGTTATATGATACAAAGCGAACTTTATAATATTTTGAAAAAAAACAATATCAAAAGAGAAGTTATTTCACTTAATACTATGGTCGAAGTGGATAAAAACGATTCGGCTTTTCAAAATCCAACCAAAAGGGTAGGAAAAACTTATTACGACATTGATGAAGTGAAGAAACTCCGCAAAGAAAAAAACTGGATTTTCAAAGAAGAAATTAAAAACGAAAAAAAAGGATGGCGACGTGTTGTTCCTTCTCCGGAACCATTGGATATTGCCAACAAAAATACCATAAAACTTTTGGCAAATTCGGGTGCTATTGTAATTGCCGTAGGCGGTGGTGGAATTCCCGTTTCCATTAAAGACGGAATGCTTCAAGGCGAGGAAGCCGTAATCGATAAAGATCTGGCAAGTGCGCTACTAGCCAAGCAAATAAATGCCGACCGGTTTATCATACTTACAGATGTTCCATATGTTTATCTGAATTACGGAACTCCCGAGCAAATGGCTTTGGAAATTTTGGATGAAAACGAAGCAAAAAAATATTTGAAAGAAGGAAAATTCGGTGAAGGAAATATGGCACCAAAGATAAAAGCCGCTTTAAATTTTCTACAAGCCGGAGGAAATGAAGTGCTCATTACCAATCAAGAAGGAATTATAAAAAATAAAGGAACTAAAATTGTTAATAAAATTTTGTTGAATAAAAACTAAAAACAACCTTAATGACCAGAGAAAGAAAATATGACCATTGGATAAAAGAAATTTCAGGAAATATTCCATTGGTCATTGCCGGACCTTGTAGTGCGGAAACCGAAGAACAAGTTTTGCAAACCGCTATCGGCGTAAAAAAAGCTCGTGGAAATGTTTTGAGAGCCGGAATATGGAAACCCAGAACACGTCCCGGAAACTTTGAAGGAGTTGGTGCGATTGGATTGAAATGGCTAAAAAATGCCGGAAAAGAGACCGGTTTACTAACGGCTACCGAAGTTGCCAATCCCACACACGTAGAATTGGCACTCCAACACGATATAGATATTTTATGGATTGGCGCCCGAACTACCGTAAACCCTTTTGCCGTTCAAGAAGTTGCGGATGCGCTTCAAGGAGTCGATACGATTGTTTTGGTAAAAAACCCCGTTAATCCCGACTTGGCTTTGTGGATTGGAGCATTGGAACGAATAGAAAAAGCCGGAATTCAAAAATTGGGAGCCATACATCGCGGTTTTTCCAGTTACAAAAAAATGAAATACAGAAACGAACCGCTTTGGCAAATTCCTATCGATTTGAAAACCAAATATCCCAGTTTACCGATTATCAACGACCCTTCTCATATTTCGGGAAAGAACGAAATGGTTTTTGATATTGCCCAAACCGCTATTCAATTGAAATTTGACGGATTAATGATAGAAACGCACATCAATCCGCCCAAAGCTTGGAGTGATGCCCGCCAACAAGTAACGCCCGAACAATTGGACGAAATTATAACCCGATTGGAAATTCCAAAAGATAGAGCTTTTGACCCTGCACTACTGAAATCATTAAAACTTTTAAGAGATGAAATCGATGAGTTGGATAGAGATTTGATTGAAATTCTCGCACAACGCGAAACCAAAACCAAAGAAATTGCCGCATTAAAATTTTTGGAAAATATCTCCATTTATCAAAAAGAACGCTGGTTGGATATTTTGAACAAAACTCAAAATTTTGCACAAGAAAAACAAATCGATAAGAATTTTATCAATCAGATTTATCGACTATTACACCAAGAGAGTTTGAAAATTCAGCATCAGGTTTTTAAAGAAAAAGAACAAAAATGAAAGGGCGTGTTTACAAATCAACCGGTAAACAATACAAAGTAAAAAACGAGGAAGGCAATTGGATTGAGTGTCGTCTAAGAGGAAAATTTCGTATCAAAGGAATAAAAACGACAAATCCTGTGGCTGTGGGTGATTTTGTAGATTATGAAATAGACCAAGACAACAAAAGCGGAATCATTACGCATATTCATCCCAGAAAAAATTATCTCTTGCGTCGTTCGATTAATTTATCCAAACAATATCACATTTTGGCTTCAAATATTGATCAAGTATTTGTTGTGGCACCGGTTATAAATCCCGAAACCACCACTACTTTTATCGACAGAATCTTGGTAACCGCCGAAGCTTATGATATTCCAGCAGTTATTCTTATCAACAAAATAGATTTGGTCAATGGAAATCCCGAATGGGAAAGAAAGAAAGACGAACTGAAAAATATTTATATCCAAGCGAGCTATCCCGTCTATGAAATTTCGGCTGAAACCGGATATAATGTCGATTGGTTAAAAGATTTGATGAAAAACAAAACTTCTATGTTTACCGGACATTCAGGGGCGGGAAAATCCAGTTTAATCAATGCCGTTCATCCCGGATTGAACCTTAAAACCGCCGAAATATCCGAATTTCACAAGCAAGGAAAACATACAACTACCTTTGCCGAAATGTTCGATTTGGATTTTGGTGGACAAATTATAGATACGCCGGGTATTCGCGGTTTTGGAATTATCGATATGGAACCTGATGAAATTGATTCCTATTTTCCCGAAATTTTTCAATTGAAAAGCGAGTGTAAGTTCAACAATTGTAAACATATCAATGAGCCCGGATGTTCAGTAATACCCGCAGTAGAACAAGGAAATATTCCGTTATCCCGATACAAATCCTACCTTCAAATCTTGGAAGAAGCAGAAGAAAACGGTCAAAATCCTTACAGAACCAAGAAATTTTAGTAATTTAGCCCGTTTGAAAAATTGAAAATATGATAGCAAAGAAAAAACAAAAAGATTGGAATGAAATCAAAACCAATGATTCTTGGCAAATTTTCAAAGTAATGTCCGAATTCGTTGAAGGTTTTGAAAAAATGAATAAAATCGGTCCATCGGTAACCATCTTTGGCTCCGCTAGAACAAAAAAAGGTGCGGAGCATTATAAAATTGCCGTTAAAATTGCCAAAAAATTAGCCAAAGAAGGTTTTGGAATTATCACCGGAGGAGGTCCCGGAATTATGGAAGCTGCCAATAAAGGTGCGCAAAAAGGAAAAGGTGCTTCTGCGGGCTTGAATATTATTTTACCGTTTGAACAAGAAGCCAATCCTTTTATCGATCCCGATAAATTAGTCGATTTTAAATATTTCTTTGTTCGTAAAGTAATGTTTGTCAAGTATGCACAAGCTTTTGTCGTGATGCCCGGCGGTTTTGGAACAATGGACGAACTTTTTGAAGCTTTAACCCTTATCCAAACCAAAAAAATCGATAAATTTCCCGTCATTCTTTTTGACACGAAATTTTGGGAAGGTTTGATTGACTGGATTAAAGAAAAATTGGATGAAGAATATCATTATATAAGTTCCAAAGATTTGGATTTAATCCATTTGACCGACGACCCGGATGAAGTGGTAAAAATTATCAAAGATTTCTATCAGAAAAGAAGTCTCC
>JALSTJ010000231.1 GCA_026983815.1 Flavobacteriales bacterium | reverse complement strand
TTGGGGACAGAATATAATTATTTAGACGTTTTTGCTTTACGTGCCGGATATTTCCACGAAAGTAAAATCAAAGGAGATCGTAAATTTTTCTCGATAGGTGCCGGATTTAAATATAATTATATGGTGTTGGATTTCTCTTATTTGTTTACTACGGGAGCTTTAACAGGTGCTTTGGATAAAACGATGCGGTTCTCTTTGAGCTTTAATTTGGATGAAATTGGTGCTACAAGCGAAGGAACCAAACAAGAATAAATTTGAAAATTTATTGTGAGAAAAATAAAACTATTTACGGATATATCAATCTTTGAATCGATTGATGAACTGGATTCGGAAACAAAAAAATTAATGGAACAAGCAATTGCTGCACGTGAGATGGCTTATGCGCCGTATTCTCATTTTCGTGTAGGTGCGGCTCTTTTATTGGACAATGGAATCACGGTTACGGGAAATAATCAGGAAAATGCGGCTTTTCCTTCGGGTTTATGCGCCGAAAGAGTTGCTATTTACGCTGCGGGCGCTCAATATCCCGATAATACTATTCTGAAAATGGCTATCTCCGCTCGTTCCGAAAATCATAAATTGGATAAACCCATACCTCCTTGTGGAGCTTGTCGTCAAGCTATAGCCGAATATGAAATCAAACAACATAAAAACATAGAAATCTATTTTATGGGTGAAACCGGAGAAGTTTACAAATCCGACTCTCTGGCTGACTTGCTCCCGCTATTATTCGCTCCCGATAATTTATGATTTAACACAAAACTTCCTTTGTTAATATCGACAAATCGTATGTTGTATTGACTTGCGGTATGTTTCCAACGCTTTATATAAGATGGATAATTACTTGCATCGGCTACAATTATTTTCGGTTGATATTTGCCGATAACCATTTCCAAATTTATTTTCGGAGAATGATGAAGCGCTATAATATCTATTGATAAATTTCTAAAATCCCATATACCCGAACTGTCTATATGCAAAATGTTTTTTCCTTCAAAATTTTGTATGAATTTTAAACTATCAAAGGAAATTTTTTGAAAATGATTCTTAAATCCATTCAATATAAACGAATCTATTTTTTCTTTTTTGTTATAAAATTTTAAATAATCCCCTTGACTTTCCGCTACCAAATCCGTTCCGTATTGATGTAAAAAATACAGCTGATGTTCTTTTGAAATTTTATATTTTTTGACAATGGTATAGGATTGTATGGAAATTATCAATAATAGACTTGTAATCAATAATTTGAAATTAAATTTCCGTTTAAACCATCGATATAAAAGAAATATGGCAAAAAAACTAAATATCAGCAAGAATTTATCAAAATAAATATTAGATATGGTGCTGTATTTTAAAGAAGCAATATAATTATTTAATTCAAGCAGTAAGTTCAACAAAAAATGAAAAATTTTGAACAAAATTGTCAATTGAATGCCGGATAAAGATAATATCATTAACGAAAATCCATAAATCAGAATTACAAACAAAAGCGGAATTATCATAAGATTAGCCAATAAGAAATAAGTAGGAAACAGATGGAAATAATATAAACTTAAAGGCAATACACCAAGTTGTGCCGAAAGGGAAATCACGAACAAGTCGGCAAACCATTTGAAAGGTTGTTTCCAATTTTTAAAAGGTTTTGAGAAAATAGGAAAAAAGCTAACAATACTCAAAACCGCAAGAAAACTCATTTGAAATCCTACTTGATAAATTGTTGCGGGATTAACCAATATCATTATAAATGCAGCCGAGAAAAGCGTGTTATAAATATTGGTTTCTCTCCGAAGTTGTAATCCGATTTGTAAAAAACTAAACATAACTACCGCTCGCAAAACCGAAGGAGAAAACCCTGTTAAAAAAGCATAAAACCAAAGAATGGAAAGTGTGATTAGGAGAAAATATAGGTTACCCAATCGTTTCTTTACAAACCCGAAAATCAAATTCAAAAACCATAATAATATCCCTACGTGAAGTCCGGAAATTGCCAATATATGAACAGTTCCGGCGGATTGAAAATCGGATAAAGTTTCTTTGGAAATATATTGCCTTTCTCCTAAAAATAAAGCGCTTGCCAAAGCCAATTCTTTTCCTTTAAGACCATTTCTTTTGAAAATATTATAAATATGATATCGTATTTGTTCCGCTATAACAATTACAGAAGTAGAGCTTTTGTATTTATCGGATTTACAAGCGGTTTTATCCATAAGAATTTCGTGATAAATTCCTTTCTTTGCCAAATATTTTCTATAATCAAATGCATACGGATTTAGAGCTTTCGGCGGAAGTTTAAAATCGTTTTTGTTCAAAAGTAATT
>JALSTJ010000230.1 GCA_026983815.1 Flavobacteriales bacterium | reverse complement strand
CAAATCCCCACGCATTGACCAAAATTCCGATAGTCGGATCGTAATATCCGTTGGTTTCTTTATAAATTTTTTGTGCTGCTTGAAAAACATCTTTAAACTGCCGGTCGGCTTTGAGTTTTTCTCCTTTATTGATCCTGCTGATTAAAGAATTCGGAATATAAGTGGATAACGACTGATTTACTGCATCTATCACACTATCAATAGCTTTACGAGTCAATTTTTTTGAATTTTCATCGGCAATGGCACGAATATGATAGGTAGTTCCAAGAGCTTCACCTTCGAAATAATAATTTTGGATATTGGCTTTTTGTTTACAAGCAAATAAAAACCCAAACAACAAAGCAAGAGAAAATATTTTTTTCATTTAACTGATTTAATTGAGTTCAAAGATACAAAATAGAAAGATTCTCTAAGGAAAACTATTTATAAATCATAGGGTCAGAATAAAATTTTTTTCTTATAATTTACAATATAGATGTTTGATAACCGAATATATTAATTTTCTGTTTTTCAATATATTTTATATTTGCTTACAATTTTCAATGAAATTTTTATTATTTTCAAAGAAATTTTATTAAAAAAATATTTTTAATGCTTATCGCAAAAAAATGAAGCTAATCTTTTGCAATTCAATAATATGTATTATATTTGCAATCCCAATTAAAAAAACAAACGAAATAAAAAATAATAATTATGACAAAAGCAGAGATTGTTGCCAAAATAGCCGATAAGACAGGGCTAGACAAAAAAGATGTTCTCGCAGTTGTAGAGAATTTTGTAGCAGAAGTTAAAAATAGTTTAGCTTCTAATGAAAATGTTTATTTGAGAGGTTTTGGAAGCTTTATCAATAAATACAGAGCTGAAAAAATTGGTAGAAACATTTCAAAAAACACTTCTATCAAAATACCGGCTCATTATATTCCGGCTTTCAAACCATCTAAAACATTTGTAAATCAAGTAAAAGAAAACGTAAAACCATAAGACTATGCCAAGCGGAAAAAAAAGAAAAAGAAAAAAAATAGCTACACACAAACGTAAAAAAAGAAGTAGAGCAAACAGACATAAAAAGAAAAAGTAGGATTTCCTACTTTTTCTTAAAAACATTAGATCATTGAAATATTAACCTAAAAAAATTAAGAAGGAATGGATACAGAATTAATTATTCGGTCTAATCCTTCCGCTATTGACTTTGCTTTATTAAAGGACGGCAAATTAACAGAACTTCATAAAGAAGAAACTTCCAGTAAGTTTAATGTAGGGGATGTTTACCTTGCAAAAATTAATAAAATAATTCCGGGATTGAATGCCGCTTTTGTCCATACAGGTTCGGAAAAAGACGGTTTTCTTCATTACCACGATCTCGGACCTCAAATCAAATCCCTAATTAAATTTATAAAAAAATCCGGATCAGGAAAATTAAAGGATTTCAGTTTAAAAAATTTTGAATTAGAACCCGATATAGAAAAATCGGGAAATATTAAAGACGTTCTTAAAGCAAAACAAAACTTATTGGTTCAGATTCTAAAAGAACCTATTTCTACCAAAGGACCTCGTTTGACTTCTGAAATTTCATTGGCTGGACGATACTTAATATTAGTACCTTTTTACAACAAGGTTTCAGTTTCTCAAAAAATTGAAGATGAAGCCGAAAGAAACAGGTTAAAAAGATTGGTTCAAAGTATAAAACCCAAAAATTTTGGTGTTATTATACGAACGGCAGCCAAAGACAGAAAAGTAGCGGATTTGGATAAAGACTTACAAATTTTATTGGAAAAATGGAATGCTTTGGCTTCCAAAATCCAATATGCACACCCTCCCCAAAAAATCTTTGGAGAAAGTAATAGGGTTACAACCATGCTAAGAGATATTCTAAATGATAGCTTTTCCAAAATTGTCATAGATGACGAATTGCTTTATTTAGAAGTTTTAGATTTTATAAGAAATATAGCACCTCATTTGGAATCTATTGTTAAATATCACGATTCAAAAGTTCCGATTTTTGAAAAATATGGTATAGAAAGACAAATCAAATCATCTTTCGGACGAAATGTAATGATGGACAAAGGTGCATATTTGGTCATAGATCACACTGAAGCTATGCATGTAATAGACGTAAACAGTGGAAATTCTTCCGATAAAAAACAAAGTCAAGAAGAAAATGCTTTACAGGTAAACCTTCAAGCAGCTTCGGAAATTGCCCGTCAGCTCAGATTAAGAGACATGGGAGGAATAATAGTAGTGGACTTCATAGATATGAAAGATTCCGAAAACCGGAAAAAACTTTATGAACATATGAAAAATGTTATGGAAGATGACCGAGCCAAACACAAAATTTTACCTTTGACAAAATTTGGCTTAATGCAAATTACAAGACAACGTTTCAGACCCGAAAGAAATATCCAAACAACTGAAAAAAATCCAAGTTTGGTAATGAAAGGCGAAACCGATGCTCCCATAACTTTAATTTCAAAGATTGAAGCGGATTTAAAGAAAATTGCAGAAAAAGGAATAAAAAAAATAAGTTTACATTTACATCCTTTTATTGCTGCCTATCTCAATCAAGGAATTTTTTCTTTAAAAAGAAAATGGCGGTGGAAACACAAAATTAAATTAGATGTTCAACCGCGAGATTCTTTTAAATATTTGGAATATAAATTTTTTGATAAGGAAAAACAAATAAAACCTTAATAAAAAAAGCGGCGTGCCTCTGGCACGCCGCTTTTTTATTATCTAAAATTTAATACCAAAAATTATTAAACAAAAAAATTAAATATCTTTACCAAAAATAAAATTACGTGAAAAAAACACCTTTAACCTATTATCTGTTAAAACTAAATTCAAAAATAAAAAATCCGCGCATCAAATTTTTGGGATTATGGATATTACATCATTTGGGTAAACGATATTTGGCAGTCAATTTTGATCCGGTAAATCAATGCAATTTAAGATGTAAAATGTGTTATTTTACCGATGAAAATTATGTTAAAAAACTCAAAGGAGTATTCTCTGCGGATGATTTGGAACTTTGGGGTCAAAGAATTCTTCCCAAAGCATTAAAATTACAAGTAGGATGCGGAACAGAACCTACCTTATATAAACATTTGGATAAAGTTTTTCAATTGGGAAAAAAATATCAAGTTCCACACATTTCCATGACCACAAATGCAAATCTTTTGCAGAAAGAAAAATTGGAAAGTTGGATACAAAACGGTTTGCAGGAAATTACAGTTTCGCTTCATGGCGTTAAAAAAGAAACCTATGAATTTCTTATGGGAAGAGGAAATTATGAAAAATTTCATCAATCCTTGCAATTAATTACTGAGTTAAAATCAAAATATCCCGAATTGGTTTTGCGTATCAATTACACATTTAATGAAGATAATTTTAATGAACTCAACAGTTTTTTTGAAATTTATGGAAAATATGCCATAGATATTATCCAGCTTCGTCCGATTTCCAAAATCGGAGAAACTGCTTATAATAATTTTAGTTTAGAAAAAATTATTCCCGTTTATGACAAATTTATCCGGAATTTTAAACAACAAGCTCAAGCATACAAAATTAGTCTTTTGGCTCCGGCATCCGCTGATAACCTTGTCCGGAGAGCTGCCCTACAAAGCTTGATTTATCATTTTACCTATATTTATATTTCTCCTACAGTATTTTGGAAAGAAGATTTCGATTGGAAAAATGAAACGTATAATGCGTATTTCAAAAGAAAAAAAATTGGACAACAAATGTTGAAAATGATCTTTGCTTCATCCAAACAATTAAAAAAATTACAAAGAGAGCAAAACCTTAATTATCAAATAGATTTGAGTTAATGAAAAAAAATAGTAAAAAAAAAACTTAAATTTGTGTTAATTATCAAATTATTATATATTTGCAACTTAAATTAAACAATTATTTATTATGAAAAAATTAGGATTATTATTCATGGCCGTTTTGATGATCGGATTATCATCTTGCGGAAGCGACAACGCAAAAGAAGCAAAAGACGCTGTTAACAATGCGGCGGAAAAAACCACCGAAGCTGTAAAAGATGCTGCTCAAACTACAAAAGAAGCAGTTAAAGATGCAGCCGAAGCTACCAAAGATGCTGCGGAAAAAACAGCTGATGCTGCAAAAGAAGCAGTAGCCGGTGATGCAAATGGAGCAGATTTATTCAAAAACAACGGTTGTACTGCTTGTCATCAAAAAGACACAAAAACTGTTGGACCTGCTTTAAAAGATATCGCAAAAGCTTATGCAGGCAAAAAAGATGATTTGGTTAAATTCCTTAAAGGAGAAGGTAAAGCGGTAGTTGATCCCGGAATGTTCTCTACTATGAAACCTAACTTGGAAATCACCAAAAAAATGTCTGACGACAAAAGAAGTGCTTTGGCTGATTATATTTTAAGTGTAAAATAAAAAAAGTATTTTTCAAGAAGAAAGCGGTCTTTTTAAGATCGCTTTTTTTTTAAATTGCTTCTTCTAAATTTTTTCTAAAATCCGGCAAAGAAACTGCCAGTAAATATCCTAATTGTATTTTAGATTTATCCAATAAGCAACTGGCAAATAATTTTTCTTTACCTTTAACAAAAACCAACATAGAGTTTAAATCCAAATCAATAATTTGATATTCTCCAAATTTAGGGAATCCTAAATCTTTTAAACCTCTATCGATTTCATTCATAATTCGTCCAAATATTGCTGTATATTTTTCATTATGATTATAACTGGCAATAGATAAACCGGTTTTGTTATCCCAAATATCCAAAGATAATAAAGCGGTATCCAAATCTTCTTTGAATTTATCTATGGCTTTTTCAAATTTTTCTTTGTTCATATCTGTTTTTTTTAAGTTTCATAAATATTAAGCGTAACCAATGTTTGATTGAGTAATTGATAAGCGATTTCTCCAAAAGTAATAGGTCCTTTTACATTATTAATTTTTTTACCTTCAAGTTCACCATATAGATAATTTAATATACAATTACAAGAAAATTCATTTTTATGATCCAGTTGTTTTACATTAATTTCAAATTCATTTACATAATTATCAATAGGTGCTGCAAATTTATAAACCTTTCCTTCAAAAACAGGAGCAAAAAAACTAACAATTCCATTGTCAGTATCAACTTCTTTTATACTTACATTAATGGATGCTCCGGTATAATCAGCAATTAAGGGTAATTTGGTATCAATATTATTTTTGGAAATATATTCAGCTAAGTTATGTTCAACATCATCGATTAAACAATTAACTACTTCAAAACTGTCAATAAAAAATTGGATTTGGGGACTTTTCTTATCTTGTTTAAAAATATTAATGATATCTAATTGTCCAATTTTATTTTTAGGTAGTTCTATATGAGCTATAACTGCCTGGTCTTCAAATGATTTTCCTGCTAATCCATTATATATTTTTGGAGTATCTAGGGAGTTTAATTCTACTCCGGATACCCAACCAACCACAGGATTATTATAAAGATTTGTATTATTTGGCATTTTTAGAGCATAAGCGCTATGAACATTTTGAAATGCCGGAATAATAATAAAACTAAATCCGTTTTCAAATGAATCGTCTAGGAGACTATCAATATCATTTTCATCAAAAGTTTTAATTTTAAAATTTGAATCTTTATCCGAAAGTTTATTTACATAAATTTTTTCTTGTGTAAATAAAGCTTGATCAATATCCATAAAATATGGAATAGTGCCGGCAATCCAATTACCTTTGGGAAGTTTTGATAAAACTTTTTCATCGCCGGCTAAACCCAATAAATCTCCTTGTTCTATTAATTCATAGACTTCTTCTATATTATATAACTTGCTTTCCATGTGTTATAAATTAAACCAGCGTTGAATAAAATTTCTATTATCAACTTTCTTTTTAGTTCTTACTTTTTTCAATTTCTTTTGTCTTTCAATTTCTTTTTGTTTGCTTTCATTTTTGATTAAAATAGGAGCTTCAGAACTTTTTTCGGATACAGAATTTTTGTTTGATTTTGCTTTTTTTTCAAAAATTATTTCTTTTGGTTTATAAATTTCCTTTTTCATATTCATTCTTTCTAACTCCAATAACCTTTTCTTTTTTTCTAATTTTGCTTTTTTCTCCGCTTCCTCTCTTGCTTTAATTACTTTATTTATTTTTTCTTCCATTTCTTGTTTCTGCTTCAAGATTTCTTTCATTCTCTCTTGAAGTTTTGTTTCAAAATCATTATTTAAGTCAGCTTTATTAGAAGTTTTTGGTTCTTCTTTAATTATTAAATCATCAGATGGTTCAGAAAAACTATTTTTTTGTGTTTCTTCCACATTTTTCACTGTATTTGTGGTTGGTTCAGTTATATTGCTTGTAGTTTCTATTACTATATCAGAACCAAAAATAGCTTCAATGTCCGAAGACATATTTTTTGCATTAGAAAATTTTAAGCAAAGATTATAAATATCATTTACTGCATCTTCTAATGTAATTTCGTTTTTTTTCAATAACGAACGTAATTGTGTAACTTTCATTTGAAAGAAAAAATTCTTTAATGGAACTTTTAATTCGCCTAGAATTAATTTCTTCCATTCTAATCTTTCTTTGTCTGGTATTTTATTCATAATGATGAATTTTATAATGGATTTACTAAATTACAAAATAATTTTAAATTACAAAATGATTTTATAATTTTCTTAAAATTTCTTTAAAAAATTATATTTTTTTAGGAATAAAATTCATTTTTTAACTTAAAGCACTAAATTATATTTTATTTAAATAGTTTTTGAAAAAAATTTAAAAACCTATAAAAAAAATCTTAACTTTGAGAACTTAAAATTTTAAACGAAAGAAGTATGCAGTGGATTTTTAAAAAAGTGCCGGAAAAAGATATTGTTCAGAAACTTAAAACCGAATTAAAAATTCCGGAAATATTAGCATATCTATTGGCACAAAGAGGAATTTCCACTTATGAACAAGCACGTGTTTTTTTTCGCCCTTCTCTTAAAGACTTACACGATCCTTTCTTAATGAAAAATATGGATTTAGCAGTTGAAAGGATAAAAAAAGCTATAAAAAACAATGAAAAAATATTGATTTACGGAGATTATGATGTCGATGGAACAACAGCCGTTTCAATAGTTTATTCATATTTCAAAGAATTTTATCCTCATCTGGAAACTTATATCCCTGACAGATACTCGGAAGGTTATGGTATTTCTATCCAAGGAATTGACTATGCAGCCGAAAATAATTTCGGTTTGGTGATTGCATTGGATTGCGGAACCAAAGCTTTGGATAAAATTAAATATGCCAAAAACAAAAAAATAGATTTTATCATTGGCGATCATCATACGCCCGGAGATGAAATCCCTGATGCCATCTTACTCAATCCCAAACAAAATGATTGCCCTTATCCTTATAAAGAACTCAGTGGAGCGGGAATCGGTTTTAAGATTATACAAGCTTTTCAACAAGATGCGAAAAAACCCATTGAAGAAATTGCACATTACTTGGATTTGGTAGCGGTAAGTATCGGTGCGGATATGGTGCCGATTACCAGTGAAAACAGAACTATGGCTTTTTTGGGTTTGAAACAAATAGAGCTTAATCCGCGTCCCGGCATCAGAGCTTTATCTCAAAAAGTAGAAGATAAAGTAATGGAAATTCGCGATTTGGTTTTTGTTTTAGCGCCCCGAATCAATGCCGCCGGACGTATCAAACACGGAAAAGAAGCCGTAAAATTATTGATAGAAAAAGATTTGGCGGTAGCCAATCGTTTTGCCGAAGAAATTGAAGCTTATAATATTGAAAGGCGTTCTTTTGACCAACGCATCTCCGAAGAAGCTTTGCAACAAATTATAGAAAATAAGGAGCAACAACGGGCAACCACGGTTGTTTACGATGAAAATTGGCATAAAGGTGTTATCGGAATTGTTGCCAGCCGATTGATTGAAACTTTTTATCGTCCGACGATTGTTTTTACAAAATCCAATGGTGTTTTAGCCGGTTCTGTGCGTTCGGTTACGGGTTTTAATGTTTACGAAGCTTTACAAAAATCAGGTGAGCATATCATCCAATTCGGCGGACATAAATACGCCGCAGGATTAACCGTGGCTCCCGAAAAATATGAAGATTTTAAAGCCAAATTTGAAGAAGTGGTGAAAAACTCCATCAAAGAAACCCAAAAAATACCCGAAATTGAAATCGACGCCAAGATACGCTTTACCGATATAGATGATAAATTTTACAGAATCATCAAACAAATGGCACCTTTCGGTCCAGGCAATATGAAGCCCGTTTTTATTACAGAACACGTTAATGATAACGGATACAGTAAAACCGTCGGACAAGAAAATAAACATTTGCGGGTTTCGTTGCGAGATTTGAAAACCGGAAAAATTATGTCCGGCATCGGTTTCGGATTGGGTGATAAAATTGATATCGTTCGCTCGGGAAAACCCTTGTCCGTAGTTTATACCGTGGAAGAAAATGTATGGCAAAATCGTAGAAACTTGCAATTGAATGTCAAAGACCTAAAACCTTTATTTTAATGTATCAAGCGGAGGATTTCATATCAAAAAATTATAAAATAAGACAGGAAAAATTTTCTTTTGAAAAATCCGCTCCTTCCAATATTGCACTCGTAAAATATTGGGGAAAATTTGACGGACAAATTCCAATGAATCCTTCCGTCAGTTTAACACTAAATAAAAGCAAAACCCTTACCAAAGCTATTGGCGAATACAAAAATGATGACCAGGAAATTGTTTTTGAATTTTTTTTCGAAGGCAAACGAAATCCCGATTTTGAGCCGAAAATTTATCAATTCTTAAATAATATTTTGGACTACGTTCCTTTTATAAAAAATTACAAATTCGTTTTTGACAGTCAAAATACTTTTCCGCATTCATCGGGGATTGCTTCGTCTGCCAGTGGTTTTGCGGCGTTGGCAAAAATTATAGTTGCCTTGGAAAAACAATTGACCAATGAAGAACAAACCGAAGACTTTTGGCTGAAAAAAACTTCATTTTTAGCACGATTGGGTTCCGGGAGTGCCGCTCGAAGCATTGAACATCCCGCTACCATTTGGGGAAAGCATCCCGATTTGCCTTCTACATCCGATGGGTATGCCGTAAAACCCGATTTTGAAATTCATCCGGTTTTTAAAAATTTTAAAGACAGTATCGTTTTGGTGGAAAAAGGACAAAAAAAAGTTTCCAGCTCTGCCGGACATCAATTGATGAACCATCATCCGTATAAAGAAATACGAAAAAAACAAGCTTTTGCCAACACTTTAAGCATATTGAAAACTTTAAAAAACGGAGCTATTGACGAATTTATTAGGATAACGGAAGCAGAAGCTTTATCTTTACATGCTTTAATGATGACATCAAATCCTAATTATATCCTGATGCAACCCGAAACTTTAAAAATTATACATGCCATTAGAGATTTTAGGAAAAAAACCGATACCAAACTTTGTTTTACCTTAGATGCAGGCGCTAATGTTCATGTGTTGTATCCTGAGGGACAAGCAAATGAAATAAGAAAATTTTTGTCGGAAATTACCGAAAAAAATATCATTCATGATGAAATATAAACTATTAAAAATCAATAATTTATGAAAAAATATCTATTGTTATTTACAAGTTTGTTTTTCTTACAAAGCATAACGGCTCAATTGAAAAACAACGAGACTTTTACCAATGTAAAAGGAAGCGATTATAAATTCAGTGTGGTAAAACATTTGGATGATACCCCGATTAAAAATCAAAATCGCACCGGAACTTGTTGGAGTTTTTCCACGATGTCGTTTTTGGAATCCGAATTGCTTCGACAAGGCAAAGGCAATCAAAATTTATCGGAAATGTGGATTGCCAGAAATGCTTATCGGGGCAAAGCCAAAAACTATTTGTTGATGGACGGACTTTTCAATTTCGGTGAAGGTGGAGAGTTTCACGATATTCCTTGGGTAATCAAACGTTACGGCATTGTGCCCGAATATGCTTATCCCGGAAAAGCTTATGGTGGAACAAAACACAATCATGCCGAATTACAAGCGGTTTTATCCAATATGCTCAAAGCATTGAACAAAAAACCGCAAGGTGGAAAACTTACGCCGGTTTGGGAAAAAGCTTTTATGCGGGTGGTGGATTCCTATTTGGGCGATGTTCCCGAAAATACGGAAGATTTTAAATTCAAATACGAAGGCAAAGAATATACTCCCAAAACTTTTGCAAAAAAATTGGGTCTGAATATGGATGATTATGTAGAGCTGACCTCTTTTACGCATCATCCGTATTACTCCAAGTTTGTTTTAGAATTGCCCGATAATTGGCAATTACATGAAGCTTACAATATCCCGTTGGACGAACTTTTGAGTGTTGCCGAAAATGCCATCAACAAGGGATATACTTTTGCTTGGGGTGCCGATGTTTCCGAAAAAGGATTTTCGCACAGAAAAGGATTGGCAATTGTTCCCGAAGACGAACGAACCGCCAAAAGAAAATCCGGCGACAAATGGCTGGAAATCGATGGAGAAAAAATACCCAATGCTTTTTATCAACCGGTTCCTGAAAAGAAAATTACCCCAGAAATGCGTCAAGTAGCTTTTGAAAATCGTAGCACAACTGATGATCATGGCATGCATATTGTAGGGATTGTAAAAGACCAAAACGGAAAAAAATATTTTATAGTGAAAAATTCTTGGGGAAACAGCAATCAACTCAACGGATATTTCTTGGCGTCATTTCCTTATTTCAAATATAAAACCATTGATATATTTGTTCACAAAGATGCTTTACCAAAAGATTTGAAGAAAAAATTACATATTAAATAACTAATAATCCTTAAAAATTATATGCTTATGAAAAAGTTAGTTTTATTATTCTTATTGG
>JALSTJ010000229.1 GCA_026983815.1 Flavobacteriales bacterium | reverse complement strand
GCATTGAAAATTATAGACAAATACATATTAAAAAAATATTTTGCTTCATTCTTGGGGTTGATGTTTTTATTTATTCCCATTTCCATCATCTTTGATTTATCGGAACGAATTGACAAAATTTATGAAAATCATGTTCCTTTAAATACTGTTATTACTTATTATAAAGATTTTGTTCTTTATTTTTTTAATTTATTATTTCCAATTTTCCTTTTTCTTTCGATTATTTGGTTTACCTCACGGTTGGCACAAAATACGGAAATAATTGCGATGCTCAATACCGGTATGCCTTTTTTGCGCTTTCTACGTCCATATCTGATTGGTGCCACTATCATTGCATTAACAGTATTAATTTTAAATTTTTCTATTATCCCCAAAGCCAGAATAGGATATCAAGATTTTAGATCTAAATATGTCTATACCCATGAAAAAGTCAGGGAAACCAATGATATTTATAGAAAGATAGACACCATACATTATGTATATGCCAGCAACATGAATCATAAAAACAAAACGGCATATAATTTCATTTTGGAAGAAATAAGAAATAATCAACTGAAATACAGAATTTTTGCTTCTAGAATTGTATGGCAGCCCAAAGAAAAAAAATATCGTTTGCACAATATGCAAAAACGAATTTATTTGGATAATGGAAAAGAAAAGATTATAAAAAAAACTCAATTGGATACCATTTTTCCCTTTACTTTGGATGATTTAACACCCATTATTTATGCCGCTGAAGGAATGAATTATTTCGAATTGAATAAATTTATTGAAAAAGAAAGAATCAGAGGTTCAAAAAATATTAATACGTTTTTACTAGAAAAATATAAGCGGGTCAGTTTACCTGTATCGGCATTTATCCTCACTTTTATTGCAGTTGCAGTTGCATCTCGTAAAAAAAGAAGCGGAATCGGTTACAGTTTACTATTTGGAATCGTTATTTCCATGCTTTATGTTTTTTTTGATAAAGTATTTGGTATATTATCGGTAAAATCAGGATTTAACCCTTTTCTTGCAGCTTGGATTCCCAATATTATTTTTGGACTGATAGCTATTATTTTAATCAATAAAGCAAAAAAATAGTGCCAATTTGACAGCTAAACAAAATGGCAATATATTTGTAAATTGTTTGTAGGAAATCAAATTGAAGTAATCATGAAAAAAAATAAAAAACAAACCGCCAAAAAAGAAGAAAAAAATATAAAAAATACGCAACAAAATCATACAAACGAAAATCAAGATATGAAAAAAGAACCGAACGAAAAGGATGAGAAAAAAATCAGTGAAATAGAAAAACTCCAAGAAGAACTCAAAGAGGAAAAAGACAAATATCTTCGTTTGTATGCAGATTTTGAAAATTTCAGAAAACGAACGGCAAAAGAAAAATTGGAATTATTTGAAACTGCCGGAGAAAATCTGATGAAAGAACTCTTGCCGGTTTTGGACGATTTTGAAAGAGCTTTAAATGAAATAAAAAAAGAAGGCGATGATGCATTATTCAAGGGAGTGGAATTGATTTATGAAAAATTTAAAAACACGTTGAAAAAATCCGGATTAAAAGATGTGGAAGTGAAAAAAGGAGATGCATTTGATCCCGAGACACATGAAGCTATCGCTCAAATCCCAGGTGATAAAAAAATGAAAGGAAAAATTGTTGATGTAGTTGAAAAAGGTTACAGTATGGGAAATAAAACCATACGTTTTCCAAAAGTAGTTACCGGAAGTTAATTGATGAAAAATATATATATTTGCAAAAATTATAAAGATAAGTAATTCAATTTATTAAACAGCCATTTGCGATAAATTAACATCACAAATGGCTGTTGGATATTTAAAATTTAAGTGAATGAAAAAAGATTATTACGAGATATTGGGTATAAGTAAAGAAGCTACGGCAGCAGAGATAAAGAAAGCTTATAGAAAAAAAGCCATTCAATATCATCCCGACCGAAATCCCGGAGACAAAGAAGCGGAAGAAAATTTTAAATTGGCTGCTGAAGCCTATGAAGTTTTAAGCGACCCTGACAAAAAGGCACGTTATGACCGTTTTGGACATTCGGCATTTGAAGGTCCCGGCGGTTTTGGCGGAGGGCATCATATGAATATGGATGATATCTTTGCTCAATTCGGAGATATTTTTGGTGATATATTCGGTTCAGGAAGTAGTTTTGGCGGAGGTTTTTCGTCGGGGCGCAGAACCGCTGCGCAAAGCAGAGGAACTGATTTACGTGTAAAACTAAAAATCAACCTAAAAGATGTCATCAATGGAGGAACCAAAAAAATCAAAATCAAACGTTTAGTTAAAGCAGCAGGAACAGAATATAGCA
>JALSTJ010000228.1 GCA_026983815.1 Flavobacteriales bacterium | reverse complement strand
AAATGAAACATCATTCTTATCAATTGACCCCCAAAGGACAATTTTTTATGCGCATTATTGCCGCCGCTTTTGATCCGAATATGAAAAATAATCATAAAACTTTCTCAAAAGCTTTATAAAATGAAAAAGGTAGCTATTATTGGTGCAGGAATAACCGGACTTAGTATCGGTTTTTATTTAAAAAAAGCCGGAATTCCTTTCACAATATTTGAAAAAACAAACCGGAGTGGAGGTGTAATAAAATCTGAACGTAAAAATGGTTTTATTTTTGAAAGGGGACCCAATGCAGGTGTTATTGCCGGATTGGAATTAGCCGACTTGTTAATAGAACTGGAAAAAAGTCTCCCGATTGTTTATGCCGATGAAAAAAGTAAAAAACGCTTAATACTTAAAAATAATCATTGGTATGCACTGCCCGATGGAGTTTTTTCAGCTATAAAAACTCCTCTTTTTTCTTTTGAAGACAAATTGAAAGTTGCTACTGAATTTTTTAGAAAAAAAGAAAATTATGAAACCGAAACATTGGCTGAAACAGTAAAAAGAAGATTGGGAAAAAGTATTCTGGATTACGCTATTGATCCATTTGTATCAGGAGTTTATGCAGGGGATGCTGATAAACTGATTACAAAATATGCTTTTCCAAAATTATATAACTTGGAAGATAGGTATGGAAGCTTTATCAGGGGAAGTTTTCAATTATCAAAAAAAAGAAGTAAAGAATATAAACAAAAGGTAAACAAAAAAATTTTTTCCTTTGAAAACGGGTTGCAGCAACTTCCGGATTTGTTGTCGGAAATTATAGGTAAAAATCATTTTCGGTTCAATCAAAATAATTTCAAAATAGAATTTATAAAAAACAATAATTTCAAGATAAAAAATGAATACTTTAGTCATGTTATTACTACTGTAAAACCTAAGGGTCTATCTGAAATAACCAATTTTTTACCAGAAAGTTTTTTGAAAATAATGTATCGAATGAAATATGCAAAAATTGTTCATATTAATTTAGGATTTCAAAATTGGAATGGAATCAATATAGATGCATTTGGAGGATTAATTCCTCAAAAAGAAAATAAAAATTTGTTAGGATTACTTTTTATGTCATCTCAATTTCCCAATCGAGCTCCAAAAGATGGCGCATTATTTTCAGTCTTTATGGGAGGAATAAAAAAACCTCAAATTATTGATTACGAAGATAGTAAAATCAAAAAAATTTTATCAAAAGAATTTATGGATTTATTTGAGATTGAAGAATTTAATCCCTCATTATTTGAAATAAACAGATATAAATCTGCCATAGCACAATATGGCACTGAAAGTAAAGAAAAATTAATGGCAATTAATGAAATTGAAAAAAAATATCCCGGATTTTATATACAAGGAAGCATAAAAGACGGCATTGGAATTTCCGATAGGATTTCCCAAGCTTATCATATATCTCAAAAAATAAAAAACTCATGAGAAAACTTGTTGTATTAAGCAATATGGGAGGTGCAAGAACACCAGATGAACTTAAAAATTTTTTGATCAATATGTTCAAAGATAAACGTATTTCCCCTGGATTTTGGAGATATATTATTCCTTACACGCTTCCATATTTTCGGTATAAAAAAGTTTGGAAAAATTATAAAAAAATCGGTGGCAGCAATATTTACAAATGGACAGAAAAATTGATTCAAAACATGGAAAGTTTCTCAGATTATCCTATTAATTACAGTATGAGATATACAAGACCGCATTTAAAAGATATAAGCAAAAACTTTGATCATATATTGATTATTTCTTTGTACCCTCATTTTTCCTCCACGACCGTCCAAAGTATTATAGATGAGGTAGAGCAATTGAATAGCTCTAAAAATATAAAAATTGTACATTCTTATTATAAAGACATGGAATTTAACAATATTATCGACAAATCCATACGAGACCAAATAAGTAACCCACAAGACTATCATTTGGTATTTTCGGCTCATGGAATTCCAAAATATATAAGTAAAAAAGGAGATCCTTATCGCAAGCAAATTGAAGAACACATAGAAATACTCAAAAAAATGATTCCTGAATTTAGATCTATTTCCTTAGGATTTCAATCCCGCTTAGGTCCAATAAAATGGGAAAGACCTTATTTAGAAGAAGTATTAAAACAGTTTAAAAATCAAAAAGTAATTATCTATCCGATTTCATTTCTAATAGATAATTCGGAAACTGATTATGAATTAAAAATAGAATATGCACAAAGGGCAAAAAATTACGGTATTAAAGAATATAAAGTATTAGCCTGTCTCAATGATGATAAGAGATTGGCTGAATATTTAATAAAACTCACCAAAATATAAGATTACAGAA
>JALSTJ010000227.1 GCA_026983815.1 Flavobacteriales bacterium | reverse complement strand
CAGATGTTCCACTTTGGTATAGTAAGGTTCCAAATCTTCATAAGCTATCGGCCAATCGGATATATTGGCGCCTTCAATTTTTCCATAAGCAGACAAGAGTTTAAAATCCTTGGGTTTGAGTCGTGAAAAATATCCGCTCATAAAATTGGAAGAACCTCCGACACAGTTTCCGTTCCAAAAATCATTGCCGGTTTCATAGTTGGATTGAGCTTCCCAATTTCCCATAACATCTTCTTGCTCTATAACTTGGGGTTCATCTTTCAGGTTGGGTGTATAAACACTACGACGAGTAGCTACCAATTCATCTTTTGAAAAATCTTTTGTTCTAAACCAAGGTCCTTTTTCCAATACCACCACTTTATATCCGGCTTTGGAAAGTTCGTAAATAACAGGACCTGCTCCGGCACCACTTCCTATCACACAAATATCAAATTCAATTTTACTCAGGTCTTTATAATTCATAATTGCGATATTTGAGTGATAATTTCCGATTTTGTTTTAGCGGCGAGTAATTTTTTATAATGATTTTGCTTATTGGGTCTAGGATTTCCGGGGATATGATGAAGCCAATTCCAACCGCTTTGTTGTAAATTCACATCATATAAAGGATCCAAAAGCAAGGATTCAAAAATAAGCGTTAACAATCTCGATGCCCAAGATTCTCCCCAATCCTCTTTTAGAATTTGTTTAAAAAGTTCTTGTTTTTGCTCGTAATTCAAATTCTTAAATTCCTTTTGAAAAGTTTCGTTAGCCGATTCTTGAATCCAAGAAATTCCCTTAATCAAATAATTTTTATCATCAATATCCACATTGGCATCTTGCAGATAATTATTCAAATGTTGATAAGTGTTAAGTTCGGCAATTCCGGGCACTTCGTTATTTTCAGGAAAAAGTTTGTTCAAAAAAAACAAAATGATATTTCTTTGATTGGGTTTGAGCACTTCATCTACCGGAATACTTATGGTTTTGCTATCTCTTGAACAAGATAATCCAAAAGGAATTTGTGAAAGTATTCCTACGGAAATAAGTGTTTTAATAAAATTCCTTCGTTTCATCGAAAGTAGAGGATTTTGGAAATAAATTTACAAAAAAAAACCGCTTTGAATGCAAAGCGGTTTGATAAAATATAAATATGTTTGTTAGTTACCGCATTTTCCGGCACCACATTTCATATCTTTTTTAGCTTCTTTTGCTTTATTTGCAGCATCTTTTACTTTTTCAGCACCTTTTTTCATCGCATCACCACATTTGCCTTCACCGCATTTACCTTCGCCACATTTACCTTCTTTCTTCATTGAGGCCTTAAAAGCGGCAAATTCTTCTTTTGATGCAAATCCATCTTTATCGGCATCGATTTTTGCAAACATCATTTCGTGACCTTTGGCAAATTCTTCGGGAGAAACGCCGTCTTTTTTATCGGTATCGAATTTATCGAACATCATACATTCATCTTTATCCAAATGTCCATTTCCGTTTTTGTCTTTTTTTGCAAACTCTTTTTTTGAAGCAGCTACAAATTCGTCTTTGGAGACTTTTCCGTCTTTGTCAGCATCCATTTGAGAATACATATCCACTTTATTCTCATACATTGCCTTGTCAGAAGCTTCTTCTTCTTTTGCTGCTTCTTTCTCAGCTGCCGGTTCTTTTTCAAGAGCTTGTTCAGATTTTACTTCTTCTTTTTTTTCTTCGTTGCCACAAGATGACAAAACAAAAAAGCTTATCATGACTAAGCTTAATAATCCTAAATTTAATTTTTTCATAGTTTTAATATTTAATTGTTTACGATATACAAATATAGATTTTTTATAAAAAAAAACAAATTTTTATATATAATTTTTATTTATAACGTTTATTGATTAATTTTATTTTTTACTTTATTAATAATTTTCTCTTGTGTCTCTAAGTTCAAACAGATATTATGGGAAGTTTTTTCCAAAATTTTTTCCGGTGGCATTTTTAGAATTTCATCAATTTTTTTAGTCTGTATTTCAAATCTTTTGCATTTTTTACAATAGATCAGATGGGATTGCAATTGAATATTTTCTTTTAAACTCAGTTTTTCATCCATTTTTTTAGATATTTTTTTTGTAGCCGAAAAACAATCAAGCATCAAAAAATCCATTATTTTTATCAAAAGTTTTTTCATGTGTTTAAAATTTGTAATTTATTAAGTATGAAACTATTCCAAAATTTATTTTTGTTTCATATTATAACCATTTTTTTTCCAAACATTCTCTAACCTGCAAACGTGCCCGATGCATAATTGTCCATAAATTTTCGGGTGATATCGATACTTCTTCGCAAATTTCTTTGCTGGAACATTCATCCAATATTTTCATAATAAAAACCAATCGGTG
>JALSTJ010000226.1 GCA_026983815.1 Flavobacteriales bacterium | reverse complement strand
AATGATATTAAAAATTTTCATAAGTTTTAATTTTAGAAAGTAAAAATACAATTTTCTTGCCAAAAAATTTAATTTTAACGTGAGTTCGATTGAACTTAAATCAAATTTCTATTTGTTTTTCCTTCAAGATCTCCAAGCACCTTGAAGGTATTTTTTTATTATCACAAGCCTGCGAGTTTTCAATTTGTTGATTATTAGTATGTTGATTTATTACAAAAAAAGAGTCTTTACTATTTTAGCGTCGGTGTCGCTCCAAGCGACACCGACGCTTTATTACAAATAATATTATTAATTTGTTCATATTTTGCAAACCTTGAAGGTGTTCAAAAACCTTCAAGGAATATCTTGATCAAATAAAATAATACGGAAAATATAAAACTTTGGTTATGAGTTATATTTTTGGCCAAACTCACATTAATTTTAACAAATCAAATGTTACATTTATTACTTGAACCAACAAACATATATAAATTTTTAAAAATTTATAATTTTTGGAAAATTATTATTATTTTTGTACCCTATTAACACTTAAAAAAATAAAATTATGGGACTATTTTCCTTTATTAAAGATGCCGGAGCAAAATTATTCGGACATAAAGAAGAAGAAGCAATCAAAACAAAATCAGTAGAAGAAATTAATTTTGAAAAAGCGCAAAAATTGATGCAAAATATCAACGGTGAAGGTCTTCCCATAGAAGATCTCAATGTGATAATTGATGGTGACAGAGCACTGGTTTTTGGAACTGCACCAGACCAAAAAACTAAGGAAATTGTAATTTTAATGGTTGGAAATACCGAAGGAGTAGCTGAAGTAGATGATCGTATGGAAGTTAAGAATGCAGAACCCGAAGCTACTTTTTATACGGTTAAAAAAGGTGATTATTTGAGCAAAATTGCCAAAGAAGTTTATGGAGATGCTTCTAAATATAATGTAATTTTCGAAGCAAACAAACCAATGCTTAAAGATCCGGATTTAATCTATCCGGGACAAGTTTTACGAATTCCGCCTTTGGACTAAAAATTAACATGCACATACTATAAAGAGCGAACTATTTGGAGTTCGCTCTTATTTTTTATTAAAAAAATGATGTAAATTTGCAAACTTTTAATAACCGGGTAAATGTTAAGTGAATATACCAAAGAATTCAGATATAATTTTAAATTAGCCGTTCCGGTGATGCTCGGTTATTTGGGACATGTTTTTGTCGGTTTGACCGATAATATCTTTGTCGGGAAAATTAATCCTATTAATTTGGCAGCCATTTCCTTGGCTAATTCCGCTATCTTTTTCATAATGTCTTTCGGTATCGGGTTTTCTTATGCCATTACCCCTTTGATTTCGGAAGCTGTTGGAGCCAATAAATCCGGTAGGATTCGTAGGGTGATGTATAACGGTCTTTTTTTGAACACGGTTTTGGGATTGATTATGGCAGGTTTGAGTTTTTTACTTCCACCTTTGTTGCGTTTGGCACATCAACCCCCGGAAGTAATCGATTTGGCAATTCCTTATGTTCGTATTGTGGGTATTTCCCTGCTTTTTGTGATGATTTTTCAAGCGCTAAAACAATTTTCCGACGGTTTGGGTTTGACTACTTATCCGATGATTGCTACTTTAATTGCCAATATTATCAATATTTTTCTCAGTTATATTTTGGTGTTCGGTAAATTGGGCTTTGAACCTATGGGAATTTACGGAGCGGCATACGGAACGTTAATCGCTCGTTTTATTACAATATTTTTTCTTTGGTTTTTCTTGAAATATATGTCTGAAACTCAAGTGTATATGAAAAGTTTGGGTGGGTATCTCCTTTCAAAACCTATCATTGCAAAAATTTTATATTTGGGAATACCTTCGGGGTTCCAAGGAGTTTTTGAAATGGGAATTTTTTCTGCAACTGTTTGGTTGGCAGGGACATTGGGTGCAGTCAGTCAGGCAGCCAATCAAATTGCACAACAAATGGCTTCTATGACTTTTATGGTTTTTATCGGTTTTGGGGTAGCGGCAACCATTCGTGTAGGGAATCAAAAAGGAAAAAGAGATTTTTTTGAAATGAAACGTATTGCAACCTCTATATTTTTACAAGTATTTTTATTTGAATTGGTATTTACTATTCTACTTATTGCTTTCAGACATCAAATTCCTTTTATTTTTATGGATTTGGATTATGCCGACCCGCAGAAAGCTATTGTTGCTCATCAGATTTATGATTTGGCCATTCAATTATTGATTATTGCCGGAATCTTTCAAATTCCCGATGGTTTTCAAGTGGTTTTGCAAGGTGCTTTACGTGGATTGCAGGATGTAATTTATCCGTTTTTTATTACCTTGATTTCTTATTGGTTAATAGGTTTTCCCATCAGTTA
>JALSTJ010000225.1 GCA_026983815.1 Flavobacteriales bacterium | reverse complement strand
ATATCAACGATTTTCAAAGCACCATTAATCAATCGAAGTATATTACTCATAAACCCTCAATTGGATTGGAATTGAGTTTCTTTAAAAAATCTTTGTTGATAAAACCACAATATGATTTCTATAATTATTCTAATAAAAACGGTAGCGTAAACAAAAAATACGCCTTTATGTCCGCCGAAGTTTTTTATTCAAAACCCGGAAGCAATTGGGAATTTATTTTATCGGGAGACAATATCTTATCCACCGATACTTTGAACAAGGAAAATCTCACGGATTTATATTTAGCTACTTCAAAATATTATATACAATCGCCGATTTGGATGTTTAGCGTGAAGTATAAGTTATGATAAAAAATTTTATCGTAATTTTGCTATATGAATTCAATATTTTTTCTTACCGCACAAAACAAAGGCATCGCCTACCATTTGGGCTATTGGATAACGGCATTATTGCCTGTAATTTTAGGCTTCGGAATAACTATTTTTTTGATTTGGTTATTTACGAAAACCTATAAAGGAGATAGAGAAAACGACGGTTTTATAGGCGAAAGAAAAAATAATAATAAAAACTAGAATTATGGCAAACATCAGAGTAACCAAAATATTTCATTTCGATACGGGACACGCTTTGGCGGGATATGACGGAAAATGCAAAAATGTTCACGGACACAGTTATACTTTGGAAGTTACCGTCATCGGCAAGCCCATCGATGATCCCGACAATGTAAAATTCGGAATGGTCATTGATTTTGGCGATTTAAAGAAAATCGTAAAAAAATATGTAGTGGAAGATTATGACCACGCATTGGTTTTGAACAAAAATACTTCCTACAAAGAAATCGGTGATTTTCTTTTGGAACGCGGGCATCATATTTTATTGGTGGATTTTCAACCGACCGGCGAAATGATGGTGCAAGATATGGCACAACGGATTATGAAACATTTGCCCGAAAATTTAAAACTCAAAAGAATAAAATTATACGAAACCGGAACATCTTATGCCGAATGGTATGCCGACGATCAAGAATAAATCAATCAATATAAACACCGAAAAACCGGTTTTTTTTGTGTCCGACCACCATTTTGGACTGGATACCGAATGGACAAGTTTGGAACGTGAAAAAATGTTTGTCAATTGGTTGGATGAAATTAAAAATCAAGCCGGAGCCATTTTTATTTTGGGTGATTTGTTCGATGTTTGGTATGAATACAAAACAGCTGTTCCCAAAGGATTTGTTCGTGTATTGGGAAAATTGGCAGAACTAACCGATGCGGGTATTCCTGTTTATTTCTTTACGGGAAATCACGATATGTGGATGTTGGATTATTTTGAAAAAGAACTCAATATTCCCGTTTATTTTAATCCGGTGGAAGCCACAATAAACGACAAAAATTTCTTGCTCGGACACGGCGACGGCTTGGGACCCGGTGATAAAAAATACAAACTATTAAAAAAACTATTTACCAATAAAATTGCACAATGGGCTTTCCGTTGGTTACACCCTGATTTGGGACTTCGTTTGGCTCAATATTTATCAAGAGAAAACAAAGCAATATCCGGCGAATACGACCAAAAATTTCTAGGCGAAGCAAACGAATGGCTTTATTTGTATAGCAAGGAATATTTAAAAAAAAATCCCCATATTGATTTTTTCGTGTTCGGGCATAGACACTTGCCACTGCAAATGAAACTAAACGATAAATCTTTCTATTACAATTCCGGCGATTGGTTGCATCATTTTACTTATTTGGAATTTGAAAACGCTAAACTTTCTTTGAAAAAATTCAAATAAAAAAGACGATGTTCTTTGATGTCTTTTTTATAAGTTTGATTTCAATTCCGTCCTAAATAATTTTTAAAACAAAAGTAATTTTTGATTTATATAAGTAATAAAAATGATGGGGAAATTGTATTAACACACCCCCAGCCCCTCTCATAGAGGGGAGCTTTGAGGCTAATAAATTTAGTCCTTTCGGCATACGAGGATTTTTCGTAAAATTTGAAGTGAATGAAATGTAAAACTGTCTGCTGTTTGAAGCTTTTGTGGAGTATGAGCGATTCTGTCTCCCGATAGCTATCGGGATTTTTGTTACCATTGAGCAAGGTCGAAATGTTCATCGATGGAAAAAAGTAATGATAAAAAATATATTTAAGGTGTCTCATTGTGGAAAACAGGAAAAAGGTCAAATAAAAAAGACGCCAAAAAACGGCGTCTTTTTTATAAGTTTAATTTTCATAAATTTTTCCCCGGACAAGCCGCTTTTACTTTTTCATCGATATTTTTATCTCCATATTGTTTATCAAAAGCATCGGAAAAAGCTTGTGCCAATTTTTGTGCGGTTCTATCGTATTCCTGCGGATCCTCCC
>JALSTJ010000224.1 GCA_026983815.1 Flavobacteriales bacterium | reverse complement strand
CTACCAATGCAATTATTGCAATGTCTGTTCTGGCTTCATTTTTAATTATAATCGGGGGATTGCGTTTGATATTGGAATTCGGAAGTATCACTTTTTTATTGGTTTCACTTTTTATCGCGATTACCAATTACAAAATAAAAGATAAAACCCGTTCATCTACTTTCCTTACGATTTTATCGATTTTGGGATTAAGTGTAGGGGCGGTTCTTATTTTGTATTTTGAATGGAAAACTAAGCTTAAACAATTGGAATTTATTTTGTTCTTATATTTTGTGTTGGCTATTGGCGCTTGGTTATATGGAAAAAAGAAATTAAAAAAGGAATAACAGATGCTTAACAAACTTTTAAAAAACGATTGGTTCTTGGCTGTAATTTCCGGATTACTTTTTTCTATGGCTTGGCCTACTTATGGTTTTCCGTTATTTTTATTTTTTGCTTTTGTTCCTTTGTTTTTTATAGAAGAAAAGCAACTTAAAAAACCTTCCAAATTATTTTTTCTAAAAATATATCTTGCTTTTTTTGTTTGGAATTTATTAAAAACCTGGTGGATTTGGAATGCTACGGCTTTTGGTGGAGTTTTTGCCATTTTGGTTAATTCTCTATTGATGACCATAGTTTTTTTGTTGTTTCATTTTGTCAGAAAAAGAACTCCCGAACGAATAGCTTTGGCTTTTTTTATCAGCATTTGGATTGCTTTTGAAAAATTTCATTTGAACTGGGATTTCTCTTGGCCGTGGCTAAATTTGGGCAATGGTTTTTCCGAATATCCGAAGTGGATTCAGTGGTATGAATTTACCGGAACTTTCGGCGGAACTTTTTGGGTGCTTTTGGTTAATGTTTTGATTTATAAGACCTTATCGGATTATTTAAAATATAATTATTTAAGACAAGTTTATTTCAGAAGTTTTAGAATTGCTTTATGGATATTTGTTCCCATCATTTTTTCTTTATATCTGTATAAAAATTATCAAGAAAAAGGAACGGTTGCCAAAGTGTTAATCTTACAACCCAACTTGGATCCTTGGAAAGAAAAATTCAAATATACTAATGAAGAACTGGCAAAAGATTTGGTAAGTTTGTGCGATTCTACACAATCGGAAGTAGTAATTGCTCCCGAAACCGCCATATCTCAATATACGGAAATCAAAAATTTTGCTTATACCAAAGCTTATAAAATTTTGAAAGATTATTCGCTTTATCATAGAACTTCTTTTGTAACCGGAGTAGATTTTATTCATTGGTATTCCGATAATGATACTATTCCCGAAACAGCCAATAAAACCAAAAGGGGACACTGGTATGATATGTATAATTCAGCTGTTTTAATAGATCAAAAATTCGGTTTCCAGGTTTATCATAAATCCAAATTGGTGGTGGGTGCGGAGTTTACGCCTTATAGTAAATTTTTGAAACCTTTGATAGGAGATTTTATGATCGATTTGGGAACTTCAATGGGAAGTAATGTTACGCAAAAAGAACCTACGGTATTTGAAATAACTCATTCAAAAATTAAACTGGCACCGATTATCTGTTATGAGTCGATTTACGGTGAATATGTAAGCAAGTATGTCAAAAAAGGAGCTAATCTATTGGCGGTAATTACCAATGACGGTTGGTGGGGAAATACGGAAGGATATCGTCAGCATTTTAGTATGGCAAGATTACGTGCTGTTGAAACCAGAAGGGATTTGGTTCATTCGGCAAATACAGGAATTTCGGGTCATATCGATCAAAGAGGTGAAATTATAAAGAAATTGGATTATGACAAAAGAGGTAAAATATTGGCTGAGGTCCGCTTAAATAATAACGAAACTTTCTATACAAAATATGGAGATATTATTGCCAGAATAGCTATTTTTATGGCAATTGTTTTGTTTCTTTATAGCTTTTCTAAGAAAAAAGTAAGATTATAAAAAAAGCCTGCAAAAAATGCAGGCTCTTTCATACACAAGATGAGATTTTAGTCATTAAAGGCAAAATCTCCCGGAATTAATCCCGCTGTAAAAGTTTTGATTTTTTGTTGGTTGTCCAAATCATAAATCACTACATCACCTTCACTTTGATAGTCTTTGGCATCGGAAATAAATAATTTTCCGTCATTGGTTTCCATATTGTAGATAGCAATACCGTCATAAGTCAAAAAGGGAGTAGTAGGCAAACTTGTAGCATCTTTATCCATTTGATAAACATCATTTCCGATATTAAAATATAGATTATCATCATCCAAACTTAAATGGTCGGGATGTTGGGTCGTATCAAATGTGAACTCTTGTAAAACACTAAGGGTATTGATATCGATTTTGCTAAGTTTTCCAGCGGTTTCATTTCCTGTCCAAGCAGGTTCTCCGCTACTTAGAACCCATAAGATACC
>JALSTJ010000223.1 GCA_026983815.1 Flavobacteriales bacterium | reverse complement strand
CATTTTCCTATCGTTTTGACTTCAAGAGCCGATTCCGAAGAAACAAAACTCAACAGTATTTTATTAGCAGCAGCATCGGTAAATAATAAATAATTATGACAATGATGCATCCGCAAATTTTGGTGATTAATACAGGTTCTACCAGCACAAAACTGGCTTTGTATGAAGCTGAAAAAGAAAAATACAAGATTTCATTGTCTCATTCAGCAGAAGAACTGCAAAAATTGAAGAACTTTGATGAAGCAATTGAATTTCGTTTATCAAAAATTCAAAAATTCCTTACGAATTATAAAATTGATTTGGAAAAAATCGATTTGTTTATGTGTAGGGGTGGACTGCTCAAACCAGTTGCTTCGGGAGTGTATCAAGTGAATGAAAAAATGATACACGATTTAAAAATTGCACCCAAAAAACACGCCAGTAATTTGGCAGCTGTTTTGGGATATAATTTATCTCCCGTCAAAACCAATGTTTATATTGCAGACCCCGTTGTGGCAGATGAAATGCAAAAAATTGCACGTTATTCCGGTCACAAAAATTTTGAACGAAAAAGTATTTTTCACGCATTGAATCACAAAGCGGTTGCCAGAAGTTTTGCCGCCGAACAAAACAAAAACTATGAGGATTTGAATTTAATTGTAGTTCATTTGGGTGGAGGAATTTCAGTAGGAGCTCATAAAAAAGGTAAAGTAGTGGATGTCAATCAAGCATTGGATGGTGAAGGACCTTTTTCCCCTGAGCGTAGCGGAACACTTCCTGCCGGTGATTTGCTTAAAGAAGCTTTTTCAGGAAAATATACCTTACAAGAAATGGAAAAAATGTTGGTAGGACAAGGCGGAATAGTTTCATATTTGGGAACAAACGATATGAAAGCATTGGAACAATCAAAAGAAGCTTATGTGCAAGAAGTTATTCAAGCCATGACTTACCAAATTAGTAAATATATTGGAGAAATGGCGGTCGTTTTACAAGGAAAAATAGATGCCATTATTTTAACGGGTGGACTTGCACATTCACAAAAAATAACCGATCAGATAAAATCTTATGTTGATTTTCTTTCACCGGTTTTTATTTATCCGGGAGAAGATGAAATGCAAGCATTGGCTTACAATGGAAATTTGGTTTGGCAGAAGGAATTGATATCAAAAGAATATTGAATTTTAATAGAGACTTATACCAATATTAAATATTATTTAACATTTTTTATAAAATATATTTTATATTTTTGAGAATATCAAAATTATTATTATGAAACAACAATATTTATTTATTATGGCATTATTGCTTCAAGCAATAAATTTAAACGGACAACAATTTGTTAATCACGATTTTGAGCAATGGGATAGTGAAACTTACTATTCACCATTAGACTTTTATACTTCTTTACAAGGATTTGGAAGTGAAAGTGTTGAACGTTCAACTGATGCTTACTCGGGTTCATATTCAATCAAACTAATCACCCAAGATTTAGTTTTTGACGGAGAAAATGTTTTTGGATATTTTGCAAACATTAATCCCGAAACCGGTGCGCTTGAAGTTCCTTTTACTTCACAAATAGATTCTATCGTTGGTTATTATAAAGCAAATTTAATGCCTGGCAATGTAGCTAAATTTCATATCATTTTTGAAAATTCCGGACAAACTATTTTGGAAGGAAATAAAGATTTTACAAATATAGATAATACAAATACTTGGACAAAATTTACTATAAACACACAATTTCCGTCGGGTATTTTTCCAGATAAAATTGGAGTATGGGCGGCAAGTAGTCATTATGATGGTCAAATAATCCCGAATTCTTGGATACAATTTGATAATATTAAATTTTATTATAATGGCAATGAAATTCAAGCCATCCAAAATAATGATTTTGAATACTGGGATGAAATGGTTATAGATAAACCAATTGGCTATGTTTCCAGCTTAATATTTGATGTAGGCGAAAACCCTCCACCAATTCAAAAAATTACCAGCTCAACTTCGGGTAATTATGCTATTCAATTAAATCATACTCCTATGCTATATGGTTTGGATATGATTTCTTTTGTAACAAATGGTGAGGATAATTTAGATGTTTGGCCGCCACAAGGAGGACTATCTTTAACTACTGCTCCCGACCAAATTTCCTTTGATGTTAATTATATTCAGGTTTCTAATGACCCGAATGATAGTGCGGAAATTTATTTTATTTTTAAAAACAATGAAAACCTCATTGCAGGGTATAGTCATTTTTTAGACCATTCAACAAATGGGTTCCAACATGTGGATATTCCCGTTCAAATATCACAAACTATTGATAAATTGGTATTCGTTGCAACAAATGGTGAAGAAATTGGAGATACTTTGCAACTGGATAATATCGTGCTACACTATAATACAGGGAAAACTGAAAACTTATCCATAGAACAACTTGTCGCATTTCCAAATCCTACTTCTAATCAGTTGAATTTTAAAATTATAGCTCAATATCCTGAAGAAATAAATATTAACATTTTTGATTTGAAAGGAAAATTAATACAGACAAAAAAATATAATTTAACACAAGGTGAAAATAAATTAACATTCAAATTAAATTTTACTGCCAAAGGAAATTATCTTTATCAAATTCAAACCCATTCCGGAAGCTTTTCCAAATCTTTTATTAAAAAATAATATGTAGTAGCTTGCAATAAAATAGTAAATGAGGGTTCCAATGAAATGGTGCCCTCATTTAATAATATTAAAGTCGAATTTTCAGTAATAAACAAAATAACAATATCAAGAATAATAAATAAAACTTGGGTCTCAATGCTTTAGATATCCTTGGAATTTTTTGTTTACTAGAAAAATTCTCTATGTAATAATTTTAATTACCAATTAATAAGCAAACAAAGATTCAACCCAAAAAGCTACAAATCCAAAGAGAAACCCTAAAAATGCCAACCAGGATATTTTTTTCATATACCAGAAAAAGTTGATTTTTTCCATACCCATAGCGGCAACTCCGGCGGCCGAACCGATAATCAAAATACTACCACCTGTTCCGGCAGAATAAGCAATCATATGCCAAATGATATGATCGGTGGGCAAATCAAACATTCCCATAGATGCAGCTACCAAAGGCACATTATCAACGATAGAGGAAAGAATTCCTAATAATACTACCACAATTTCGGTATTGGGTAAGGTTTGTTGTAAAACTTCGGCAAGATATCGTAAACTTCCCATTTGTTCGCCGTTAATGGAACCGTAAACCAAAGCTTCCAAAGCTCCAACAGCCAATAAAATACCCAAGAAAAATAGAATACTGGAAATTTCAATTCTTGATAAAGCTTTATGAGCCGAATAAAGATGTTTTCGTTCTTCGGTAAAATCTTCTTCGGGGTGAATATATTCGGAAACCAACCAAACGATTCCCAAGGATAACATCATACCCAAATAGGGTGGTAAATGGGTAAGAGTTTTAAAAACCGGAACAAAAAGAATCATACCCAATCCTAAATATAGCATGGTTTTGCTGCTGAGTAATTTTTCGACTTTTTCAAACTCTTTATCTTCTCCGGGTTCTTTAATCGACCCGTTAAAAACAGGTAAAAATGATGCGATACCAAAAGGTAAAACAAAATTAAGTATAGAAGGTATAAAAACATGGTCCATAAGCCCGGCAGCTGAAACTTTTTTTGCTATCCAAAGCATGGTTGTCGTAACATCACCGATAGGAGACCAAGCGCCACCGGCATTAGCGGCTATAACAATCAGACCGGCATACCAAAGTCTGGTATTTTTGTTTTTGACCAATTTTCGCAATAGCGTAATTAATACGATTGTAGCAGTTAAGTTATCGATGACGGCGGATAAAAAGAAGGCAATAAAACCGATAATCCATAAAAGTTTTCTTTTACTATTGGTTTTTACATATTCTTTAAGAACTTCAAAGCCTCTGTGGAGGTCAATAATTTCCACAATAGTCATAGCGCCTGTCAAGAAAACCAGAATTTCAGCCGTTTTTGCCAGATGATGCATCAAGGTATTATGAAAACCTTCTTGGGCTGTTTCCCCTTGTTGCAAAAAATTATAAACATGCCCTTCGGGATCAATGATTGAAAACCAACCCTCATGAAAACCAATAGCCAATAATGCCCATAGAATAGCAGCAGTAAGTAATGCCGGTACCGTTTTGTCCAACTTTAATGAATGTTCGGTGGCAATGGCTATATATCCGAGAATAAATAATAATATAATGATATTTTCCATAGTTATTAATAATTTTTTTCAATGACTACAAAACTAAGTTTTTTTATCGATAATTTTATATAAAAAGTCAGTTTTTGTAATTATTATTACTTTCATCTTTTTTCTTTCTGAAAATCAAAACTATTAATCCCAATAAAATAATTCCGGTTAAAAAACCGGATAATGCTTGTCTAAGTATTTCCATTGATAAATATTTTTTGTGGATAAATTATTCGAGTTAAATACAATCCTTTGGCTGGGACTGAGAATCCTGCTTTTGTTCTGTCTTTTGATTCTATGATTTCTATAAATTTATCATGGCTTATTTTTCCCAATCCTACATCGATTAAAGTCCCGACAATTGCACGCACCATATTTCTTAGAAAACGGTCGGCAGTTATATGAAAAATTAATTGCTTATCTGTTTTTTTCCAATAAGCTTTTTCAATTTTACAGTTATATGTTTTAACATCGGTTTTTGATTTTGAAAAACTTTTAAAATCCTTAAAAAACAACAAGCTTTGAGCGGCTTTGTTCATAGTGTCCACATCCACAGGAAGTGAGAAATACCAAGATAAGTCTTGTAGAAAAGGATTTTTCTCTTTATGGATATGATATTCATAACTTCTGGAAATGGCATCAAAACGTGCATGAGCTTGGTGGGTTACATTATATATATTATGTATAACGATATCCGCATTCAAAAAAGAATTTAATCGTCTTTTCAGTTCCATTAAATCCACGATTGGCTCGGAATCAAAATGGGCGAACATTTGTTTGGCATGAACACCGGCATCCGTTCTTCCGGCACCGGTGATTTTAGTAGGTTTTTTGAGCAATAAACTCAGTGCATTTTCAATTGTATTTTGCACACTTACGGCATTGGGTTGCTCTTGCCAGCCGTGAAAATCAGTTCCTTTATATGCCAATTCTAAAAAGTAACGCAATTCATTGTATTTTTGTAGTAAAATACAAAGCTAATGAAAAAAATTCTTTTATTGTCCGATACCCATGGTTATTTAGATGATGATATCCTCAAATATATCAATCAAGTGGATGAGGTTTGGCATGCCGGAGATATTGGCGATATTTCCGTAACCGATACCATTAAAAAACTGAAACCTCTACGAGCGGTTTACGGTAATATTGACGGTGGTAAAGCCAGGGCTGAATTTCCGGAAAATAATTTTTTTGAAATAGAAGGTCTAAAAGTCTTGATGACTCATATTGGCGGATATCCGGGCAGATATGCCAAAAATATCCCCGCTTTATTAAAAAAATATCACCCCGGGCTTTTTATCAGCGGGCATTCTCATATTCTGAAAGTAATGTTTGATAAAAAATACAATTTACTTCATATGAACCCGGGAGCTGTCGGTAAATCGGGATTTCATAAATTGAGAACACTTCTTTTGTTTGATATTGATAATGCTGAAATACGGAATTTAAAAGTTATAGAATGGAAAAGATGATTTTATAACGCTCCATTTATAAATTCAAATTTACACTTTATAAACTGAGCTATTAAGATAATTTATTCTTCTACAAAAAAAATATTTTGTAATGTATATTTGTTTTGTAAATCATTTAAAAACAAATCATTATGAAAAAAACAATTTTATTATTCATTGCATTGATAACAGGCTTATTGATGCAAGCGCAAACAGCAGCAGGCTTTAATTTTAAAGCTTTATTAGCAAACAATGGCACTCCGGTTGCCAATCAATTGATATCTGTAAAAGTTAGTATCTTTAAAGGTTCATCTTTAAAATGGAGAGAAATACATTCCAATGTTCACACGGATGCCAATGGAATTTTTTCTATTGTAATAGGTGAAGGAACACGTAACGGGGGTGTTGCTTCTTTTGATTTGGTAGATTGGAATAATACCACCATGAAATACAAAGTGGAAGTAGATTCCGGCAGTGGTTATACTACTTTGGTTAACAATGAATACTTTAAACGTGTGCCTTATGCCAAATTAGCAGAAAATGTGGGACAATTAAAGCAATTAGGAGTTGGTGATAGTCCTAATTCTTCTGAAACAGTTAGATTTAAACAATCAAATCCCAGTAGTGGAGATGATGTTTTGGACTTGGAAATGAATGCAGCACCATCTAGTGGAACAGCCCAGTTTATTGAATGTAATCTAGGATCAAATTTTGGTGTTTTTAGAGTAGATCATAATGGAGATATTACTACCAAAGGCGAATTGCACGGTATTGATAGCGGTTCTGCAGATATGAAAGCTTATATTTATGGATATTTTGATTCCAACGGAAATATTAAAACTAATGCTAGTTCAGCTGGTTTTACAGTATCAAGAACTTCAACCGGGCACTATGTAGTAACTTTTACCAATTCCCCGGGAAGTTATGATAAATACATTGTTGTGGCAACAGCTCAAGGTAGTTATAATAATATAGGTATTGACCAAGGTAATAACAATTTTACAATATTTGTTAGAGATGTTTCTGCAAACGATTATGCGGATACAAGTGTTCGATTTGTAGTATTCAAAAAATAAAAAAACTATGAAAAAATATTTAATCATACTAACTATATTGTTGTTTGTAACCGGTTACGGACAAACTACGCTAAGGAAAAGTAGTTTGTCGGCAGGAGGCGGTTCGGCAACATCGGGGAATCTCTATATGGTTTATGCCATGGGAGAGATCGGCATTAAGGAAGCTGACCAAGGAAACATGCATCTATCGGAAGGATTTATAGGTCCGGATTTTGCAGCGCTTTTGGGAATTGAGGATTATACTCGCTTAGAAAATTTAAAAGTTTATCCCAATCCTGTAAAAGATCTATTGAAAGTTCAAACTCCTGATGTTGGAGACTATGAAATATCGCTTTATGATTTGACAGGAAAATTGATGATGTTCAAAATCATTGAAGGTAGTGATCATGCACGATATTATCTGAGTCAATTTCCAACAGGTTATTATTTGCTTTCGGTTGTGGATAGAAAAAACAAAAGAGCAGCAACTATTAAATTACAAAAATTATAAATCTTTTTATAAATTTGTCTTGTTAATCCTAAATCTAAATTTAAAAACGCCGTTTCAATGACGGTGTTTTTTTTGGATTTAATTAAAAAACTTATCATGATTTTATGGATTTAAAAAATTTAATTTACTTTTGTATAATAATGCAATAATACTATGAAACAAACAATTTTGGCTTTAGGATTTAATAAAAAATCACAAAAATTATTTCAGGAAAAATTGGAAAATTATTTTATCATTTTTGAGAAAACAAAAAAAGTTACCAAAAATTTACTTAAAAGAGACAAAATCAGTTTGATTATCATATATTATAAAGATGAAAAAATGCTCAATTGGATTGATTTTATTAAACACAGTTCATATGGTTCTAAAATGAATGTTTGGATATATTCTGAAATCAAATCTTCATATATAGTTCCGGCTTTTAAAGTCGGTTTGGATGATTTTTTGGGAATTGATTGGGAAAAAGATATTATTTTGTCCAAACTTGAGACTTTTCTAAAGAAAAATAAATCGCAGATAGAAAAAAAATCCAAAAAAATAAAATTGGGTTCAATTGTAATTAATCCCAAAAAAAACAAAGTTTCTAAAAAAGGAAAAGATTTGGAACTTACCCGAATAGAATATGAGTTGCTAAATCTATTGGTCAGCGATAAATCCAAAATTTTTACCAGAAAGGAAATCTATAAAACTATTTGGGGCGATCATATTATTGTAGGAGACAGAACCTTGGATGTTCATATGAACAATTTAAGAAAAAAAATCGGAAAGAATTTGGTTATTACCAAAAAAGGTATTGGATTTGGTATCAATCCTGAGGTTTAATCATAGAATTCCATTGAACTTTCATTCCGGGAGTAATTCCCCAATCATCGGACAAGCCGGCTTTTATTTCTAATACATATTGAGCAGGAGATCTAGAAGCTAAAGTGGTTTCATCCAAGGGCTTTGCATTTTTTGCAATATGAACAATTTTATTATTTCTATCTATAAAAATGATATCTAAAGGAATATATGTATTTTTCATATAAAAATATCTAGGATTTTCATCATTAAAAATGAATAACATCGCTTGGTGATCTTTCATGTTTTTTCTATACATTAAACCGGTTTCACGTTCATATTCATCATCTGCAATTTCAATATCAAACTTGGCTATTTCTTTATTTTTATCTTGGATAAATAAGGTTCCATCTTTTCTAAAATGTATTTCCTTATTGATATTTTTATCCTTTCCTGAGGGAGCAGATGAACATGAAATTCCCAAAAGAAATATAAAGAATATTGCAGAAAAACTAATATTATTTGCCTTTTTATTGAATGCTATCCAGTTCATTTTTAAGATTTTGTATATCTGATAAATATTTTTTTATCTTCATGCTGTCAATGGGTTTGGCAGGAGGCATTTTTTCTTTTAAGGCATCCACTTGTTTGCCATTTTTCCAAAATCTATAACACACATGAGGTCCGGATGCATGCCCGGTCATTCCAACATAACCAATAATTTCTCCTTGTTTCACAACGCTTCCGACATGAATACCTTTGGCAAATTTGCTCATATGTAAGTATTGAGTGGAATAGGTTGCATTATGTTTGATTTTGATATAATTTCCATTGCCGGAAGTATACCCTTTTTTTATCACCACTCCATTTGCAGTAGCCATAATTGGGGTACCAATAGGCGCGGCAAAATCGGTTCCCAAATGGGGCTTTACCCTACCATAATATTTGATAAATCTATGAAGATTGTATCGGGAGCTGATATGTCCGAATTTTAAAGGTGCTTTTAGAAATTGTTTGCGTAAAGTCCTGCCTTTTTCATCGAAATAATCGTAGTTATCTTCAATAGAATCTGAAGGATAACGAAAGGCATAAAAATCTTTTCCTCCATATTTGAAAAGTGCTGCGTATATGTTTCCAATTCCGTTATAGACACTATCATCAACATAAATATCATCATAGATTACTTTAAACTCATCTCCTTTATTCAAGTGAAAAAAATCTACAGTCCATGCATAAATATTACTCAATTCCATAGCTAATTTGGGACTCAAATTTTGTTCGGTCATATCTTGATAAAGCGAATGATTGATTGTTACATAAGCACTTTTTCGAACAGTTTTTATGGGTTTTGTTTTATTTTGAACCCGAATGGTATCATTGCTTTGAAAATCTATAATTGTATAATGTAAATTATCGGGTTGATAAATAAAAACTCTAGGGCGAGGTAAACTATCCAAACTATCCTTTTTGCTTAAAATAGTATAAGTTTTCCCCGTTTTTAGTTGTTTGATGTTAAATCTGTTCTTAATTTTTGTAGCCAATTGATAAATTTTAGGATAGGTGAGGTGATGGCTAAATAGTATATCTCCAAAGGTTTGATTTTGTCGGATGGTATCTTGATGAATAATATATTCTTTTTCGGGATAGCCAAATATTTTTTTTATAATTTCCGGTTGGGTTTTTGACGGATTTGACTTGGCTATTTCCTTTTTCTCATTCGAACTGCAGGAGATAAGAAGCAAAAGATATATCGGAAATAAAATTTTTCGGAAAAACATACTCAAATTTCAAAATTTTTGACAAATTTCAGGATTTAAAATCATTTAAAAAAATTCTTTATAGAAAAATTAACGCTTAATTTGTTTTGAAATTTGCATTTTTCTTTGGATTGATATATTTATTGACTAAATTTTCTTTTATCCATAATATTAAATTGTTGATTGCTTTGAATTCTCCATCTTTATTGGCTTTAACCGTGAGATATATTCCCAAAGGAAGCAATACAAGCGTGGAAAGCCAAGGAGCCAATGCGGCAGGAATTTTTCCTTCTTCGCCGGAATTTTTTCCAAACATATTGAGCATATAATAAATTAAAAAGATAACAATACCTACGACTATGGAATATGAATATCCCCCTTTTTTAATAATAGCTCCTAAAGGAATTCCAACAAAAAACATGATAAGAATGGAAACAGGAAATGAAAATTTATCAAAAAATGCTAAAACATATCGATTTTTTTTATGATGCTGACGTTCCAATTGTGATATTTTTCGTTCGGCAAACATTTTCATGGTTTCAGCTTTATTTGACGCTCTGCTATATATTTCATTAAGATCTGCTTTTGAAACAACCGAGGTATCTTGTAATAATTCTTTTAATGTTGTAAAATTTTTGAAGTTTTTGACTATTTTGGGATAATTTTTTATGGAATTACGCAAAAGAATTTCTTTTGTTATAGATTTTTTTGTTGTTTGAAGTTTTCTATCAAGGGTATCAATCTTTCGTTTGATTTCAATAAAATTTAGTTTTGGATTTCCAGAACCGGATGTTTTGTTAAAATCTACATTATTTAATGATGAAACATCAATATTGATAATATGTTTCTTGAAATGGGTTTTCATTGCGGGACTTTCTTTTCTCCGTTTAGAATTTTTTTCTTGACGGCTCATCTCTTCATAAAAATATCCGTTTTGCAATTCCAACTGAACCAGTTGATTTATAGAATCACTTCTGAAAATTCCTTCTTTGGCAACAATTGTCTTTTCGGGTATTCCATTGACTTTCTGATGAATAACAATTTCTTTTAATTTATTTTTTTCTTTTCCATATTTTTCTCTTACATAGATATTAAAATTTTGCATATCGTTAAATACTCCTTGTTTTATTGCCACGCTGGGTTTTTTTAATCCAATTTTTCTACGCAGGTTACTAAACTTATAATTGCCATACGGAACAACGGTATTGGCAAAAATAAAGGAGCCAATGGCTATTAAGACAATAAAAATCAAGGTATATCTCATAGATTTTATCAAAGAAATACCCATGGATTTCATTGCGGTAAATTCGGATTTTTCCGATAGACTTCCATAAGTCATGATACCGGCTAAAAGGGTAGCTAGAGGAATAACATTTAAGATAATT
>JALSTJ010000222.1 GCA_026983815.1 Flavobacteriales bacterium | reverse complement strand
ACGAAAAAATATTGGTTTTGGAAGACGGCTATCCGTTTATAGAAGAAATGATAAGCGATTATCTCGGACGCGAACAAAAAGTAACCGGCAGATTAACCGGAAAAATTCCACGAACGGGAGAACTCAATCCGAATATTGTTGCTTACGCATTGGGATTGGAAGACAAGATAAATGAAGATATACCGCAAATCGTAGCCGGACGACCGCCGCAGCTTTGTCCCGGATGCGGACATATAGATTTGTATGAAGAACTCAATGATATTATTCCCGAAATTGGCGATAATAGAGTGTTTTCGGATATCGGTTGCTATTCATTGGGCGTTCTTGAACCTTACGACAGTATTGACACTTTGATAGATATGGGCGCCTCCATACCGATGGCAAAAGGAGCGGCAGATGCAGGTTTATTGCCTTCAATTGCCGTTATCGGCGACTCTACTTTTACACATTCGGGAATGACCGGATTGTTGAGTGCCGTTTGGGCAAAATCGCCTATAACCGTAATTATTTCCGACAATTCGGCAGTAGCAATGACTGGCGCACAACCTTCCGCCGCAATGGGACGACTCTATGAAATAGCCAAAGGGTTAGGGGTAGAAGAAGAGCATTTGAAAGTGATAATTCCTTTGAAAAAATATCACGATAAAAATGTGGAAATCATCAAAAAAGAATTAGATTATCAAGGCGTTTCGTTGATTATTGCACAACGTCCTTGTGTAACGATGTCCAACGACAAAAAAGAAATGGCAAGGCAGTTTAATACTTTGACGCCGAGTTATTAATGGTTAATGGCAAATTGTTAATATCTAATTGTGAATTATTGAAATTAAACAGATAAATAAAATAAATTAATATGAAAACAACAAGATTTTATATAATTCTATTAATTACGGGAATGTTATTCCTGCAAAATTGCAAAAGAAACAACCAAGAAGAAACATCTTGTAACTGCCCAACAAGCAACTTAGGTATTACTGATGATTTTAGGTATTTAAACCCTAATCAGCCGCATAATTCTTTGGAAAATTCTGTTTGGCGTTGGAATATTCATTCGGATACTTTGATTGTTGCTACATTTCCTACGGGACCTATGGATTTTCAAGAAGAGATAAAACTATACTTTAAAATTCAAAACGATTGTCCCGTTTTTATAAAATATGAAAATAAAACGGTCAATTTAAGAGACGGTTCGGTTGAAAACGAAAACATAATTAACCAACCCAATTTTGAATTACAAGAATGGGATAATCAACAACGAATAGTTGGAAAATATCATTTCAATGCCAACAATCAAACGCAAGAATACAAATTTTGGGTAGATTTTACTTCTCAATATCATTACGACTTAACAAATTAAGATAAATAAAATATGAAAACAACAAAATTTTATATAATTCTATTAATTACGGGAATGTTATTCCTACAAAATTGCAAAAGAAACAACCAAGAAGAAACATCTTGTAACTGCCCAACAAGTGATTTAGGTATTACACAAGCAAACAGATTTCTTTATCCAAATCAACCGGCAAATCTTTTACCCGAAAACCCAATATGGCAATGGAATAAACATTTGGATACGCTACGAATCGCAGTTGATATTCCAACAGGAGGAGAATCAGGCGAGCGACTGACTTTTTTCTTTAAAATTGAAAATGATTGTCCTAGATTTATAAAAATGGTAGATATTTATAGTGACGACGAGGTTGTTATCGATGCCGACACAGGAGAAGTTATATATGGTGGAGATTCCGTAACCACATCTACTCTCCCGAATTTTGAATTACAAGAATGGACAGAACAAGACAGAATTGTTGGAAAATATTATTTTACAAATTCTTCCAACGAATACAAATTTTGGGTAGATTTTACTCCTCAATATCACTTTGATTTATATTAAAAAAAAACTATGAAAAAAGACATCATAATAGCAGGCGTAGGCGGACAAGGAATTTTAACCATTTCGGCAGTCTTGGATACAGCCGCACTAAAAGCCGGATTTAATATCAAACAATCCGAAGTTCACGGAATGAGTCAGCGAGGCGGTGCCGTGCAATCGCACGTGCGTATTTCCGACAAACCCATCTATTCCGACTTGATTCCTATGGGAAAAGCAGACATTATTCTTTCGGTTGAACCTATGGAATTGCTTCGATATTTGCCTTATGTAAACCCCGACGGTTATTTGGTAACCGATATCAATCCGTTTAAAAATATTGCCAATTATCCCGATGAAAAAGAACTAAAAAGTCAAATTGAACAATTCCCAAAACACAGAATTATAGATGCCCGAACCTTGGCACGCAAGGCAGGAAATTTTCGTGCGGCAAATATCGTGATGATTGGTGCGATATCCGATTTATTGCCTTTTTCCGATGAAATTATCAAAGAAGTAATCACCGA
>JALSTJ010000221.1 GCA_026983815.1 Flavobacteriales bacterium | reverse complement strand
TATTTCCAACAATTCATAATCCATAATTCATAATTTTCAAAGTGCGTGTCTCTCCCTAAACCATCCGCCTAAATCATCAGGTCGGGCTTTCCGCTAACCCGAATTATTCATAGGTTTTCGTTATGAAAAGTCAAAATACCAATAGAATTGGGAAGCGCAGAAGTTTTTTAGTGAAGGAATTGTAGCCCAATTTTGAGCTAAATAAATTTTGAGTATTTCCAATTATAGCAGGTAGTTTGGCTTTGTAATAGAAAATTTGTGAATAATTCGGGTTAATAGTCCCGCCTGCAAAAACACACAAAAAACTAACAAAAAAAGGAGCTTCTAAGGTCGCTCTTTTCCTTGTGTTTTTTGTAGTGTTTTGCAGAGCGGGAGCTACCGCTACAATCCCTCACGCGGGCAACCCGCAAACAACATTTCATTATATTGATTACCTGTGCTAATGGGTTGTCATAATTTTTGCCGAAAAAGGCAAAAATTCCGCCAACCCCATTAAAATTTCAATCATTAATTCCCCGCATTTCATATGGGGCTATAAACATATCGCTACTACGTAGTTTCCCAACTCTCCTTCAAAGAAGGCTGTATATTATTTATGATTTCAGATTTTTGATATAACTCAAAACCAAAAACTACATACTCAAATATATGACTTCCGACTTCCTACATCCGTCATCAAGCACCTTTCTACCTTTTCCCTTTCACCTTGTTTCTCAAAAACATACCCCCAACCTCCCTCGTAAAAATCTCTACTTTTTAATTTTTTCTTTTAATTTTTGAAATTCTGTTTTAGCTTCTTTTCTTGGCCATATATTATTGGTCATATCAATATCCGCCGTCAAATTATCAGGGTCAAGTTCTATTTTAACTATTTCTTTGTCGGAAGGTATCATTTTACTGACTTGTTTTTCATTAAATCGCCAAATTTTTGCCGGATAAATTACTTGTTTGGTTGTTCCATCCTTGTAGGTTAATTTTAGGACGACGGGCATTACCAATTCTTGTTTTTGTTCCAATACTACGCGGTAAAAATATTTAGGTGCTTTTAGGTTTTTGATTTCTTGTTTTGAGAAATTTTCTTTTAAGAATTTTTTCAATCCTTTTGCTCTGTTTATAAAAGGTTTTTTTGATTTCATATCGGGTGTAAAATCAGGACCGTCTTCGGTTACGAGTGAAACAAAAGTAGGAAAATCGGAGACTTTCATACCATAACTTTTTGCCATACGTTTGATGCGTTGCGTTGGTTTATCGGTTACATAAAATCTATCTACTTTCTTGATAGCCATATCATTAACCCAAGTTGTGTAGAACCAGCCACGCCAAAACCAATCTAAATCAACAGCAGATGCGTCTTCCATAGTACGGAAAAAATCTTGTGGTTCGGGGTGTTTGAATTTCCAACGGTTTGCATAAATTTTCAAGGCTTTATCAAAGAGTTTTCTGCCCATTATTACTTCGCGTAACATATACAAACCAGCTGTTGTTTTGCTGTACGCATTCATACTTCGGTTGTATAAAATATCGGAATTTGCCATAATTGGACGTATTTTGTTTTGGTCGCCTTTCATATAAGGAACGACGCTACTTGGTAATCCGCGTGAATTCAATGGAAAACCGAGTTGTTTTTCAAAATCCATTTCGGTTAACAATTCCATAAAAGTATTAAAGCCTTCGTCCATAAACATCCATTGTCTTTCGTCGGAATTGATTATCATCGGGAAAAAGTTATGTCCGACTTCGTGAGTGATAACTTTTATCATTCCGTTACGAAGATTGTCGGTGTATTTTCCGTTTTTATCGGGTCGTCCGTAGTTCCAGCAAATCATTGGGTATTCCATTCCTTGACGAAAAGCATTTACGGAAAGGGCTTTGGGATACGGATACGGAAACAAATGTTTGGAATAAGTTTTAATGGTATGTGCTACTGTTCTTGTTGAATATTTGCTCCAAAGCGGTTCGCCTTCGGGTGGATATAACGAGCCAGCCATAAAAGTTTTTCCGTTTTCGAGTTTTCCTGCCATCATATCATAAATAAAACGACGTGAGGAGGCAAAAGCAAAATCACGCACATTTTCGGCTTTAAATTTCCAAGTTTTTGTTTTGTCTGTTTTGTTTTTGGCATTTTGTTTTGCTTCGTCGGGCGTTACGATAAACACGGGTTTATCAAAAGTTTTGGTCGCTTTCAGGTAGCGTTTGTATTGCTTGTGTGTCAAGATTTCTTTTCGGTTTGTCAACACACCTGTTCCGTCTAAAATATGGTCGGCGGGGGCGGTGATATTTACTTCGTAATTTCCAAAGGGAAGTGTAAATTCGCCCGTTTTGATGAATTGTAGGTTTTGCCAACCGTTTACATCGTCATAAACCGCCATTCGAGGAAAAAATTGTGCAATGATATATTCCTTGT
>JALSTJ010000220.1 GCA_026983815.1 Flavobacteriales bacterium | reverse complement strand
AGGATTTTGCTCAAAATCAATGGAATTTACAGAAAATTTTTCTCCACAATTCATACAAACCGAATCACGCGTATTGCCGTGAAACTCAATTACATTTTTATTACCTGCTTTTTGATGTAAATTGTCAATATTTTGTGTAATAATCGCCTTTAAAATCCCATCCCGTTCCCATTGTCCCAAAATTTTATGGGCTTTATTGGGCTGTGCTTTATCAATAATTTCATAAAACATTTCTTTAATTAAAGGATAAGCTTTTTCGGGATTGGATTTGAAATAATCTATGTCCAAAATAATTGGATCATATTTATCCCAAATTCCACCTTTGCCCCTAAAAGTAGGTATTCCGCTCTCGGCTGATATTCCGGCGCCTGTAAAAACCGTGAGATGTTTTGCATTTTTTATCAAACGAGCTGCTGAATTAAAATCATTTTTTTTCATTCAAAGAATAGGTATTTAATGAATCAAATTTTATCTTTTTTTGTTCGATTAGAAAATCTATATGTTTATCAATATTTATGCTAAAATGTTTTTGAATCTCGTTTTTTCTCATTTTTTTAACTCTTAATAATTCCTTGATTTTCAGCAAAATATCATCATCAGTTAAAGTTGAATAATTTTTCATACAAATATCACAAATCATACAATCTTCCGTGTTTTCTTCACCGAAATACCGACTTAAAAACCTTGTTCTGCATATTTTTTCATTGGTTACATAATCTATTACGGCTTGTAATTTTTCTTTTTTTATTTGTATTCTCCTTTTAAAATCTTTTATTTTTCTTTGCAAAAAATATTCGTCTTTGGACATTAAAAACAAAATACGAAAATCTTTTCCCGGGGGTTTGTATGAAATAATTCCTTGCTTGGAAAGCTCATTCAAATAATTTAATATTAATTGTGTTTCCACGGACAAAATTTCGGCAATTTTATCCGGTTTTATTTTTACAAATTGATAAAAAATATCGCTATATTGTCGAATCAGAATATCCAACAAAGTAGAAAATTTAGATCCCGAATCAAAATAAGTTCTGATTTGTGCAGGTGAAACTTCAATTTTTACTTCGGGCAGTATTGAAAATTGATTTTTTAATTGGATGACTTCTTCACTTTCCAAAATTTTTAATATATCCAAAGTTTTGAATAAATCCAACTGATATTTTTGACAAAAGTCCTTATAATCAAAGTCATATTCCATTCCTTCTCCTTCATTTTCGGCAATATGATAATAGGTATAAAGACGTTTATAAACTTTTATAATTTCTTCAACCCTAGGAATTTTGTTCAGAAAAAAATTGTTGTCCTTATCAATATCATTGGCATTAAACAAAAGTATGGCTTCGGACATTTTGCCGTCGCGTCCCGCCCTACCCGCTTCTTGTAGATAATTTTCCAAGCTGAAAGGTAAATCGTTATGGATAACTTTTCTTACATCGGGTTTGTCAATTCCCATTCCGAAAGCATTGGTCGCTACTATTATTTTTGTTTGATTTTGTAACCATTCTTCTAAAACTTTTTGCTTGGTATGAAAATCCATTCCTCCGTGAAAAGCCGCACTTTTATACCCGTTTGCTTCCAAAATATATGAAATTTCATAAGTTTTTTTTCGCATATTTACATAAACCAATGCCGTTTCGTCTTTTTTGAGTTCTTGCAAAATGGCTCCGTTTTTATCGCCGGTTTTCCATACTTTAAAACGCAGATTTTCTCTTTTAATCGGTTCTCTGAAAATTATCGGTTGGTTCAACGACAAATATTTGACAATATCATCCAAAACCTTATTTCCTGCGGTTGCCGTTAGTGCCAAAAAAGGCACATTTGATATAAACTCATTGAGTTGTGAAATTTTTAAATAAGAAGGACGAAAATCGTGTCCCCATTCGGAAATACAATGGGCTTCATCTACCACCACCAAACCTATATCGGCATTTTCCAAACGTTTTCGGATATAATTGTTTTGAAGTCGTTCGGGTGATAGGAACAAAAATTTATTATCGGAATACAGGGCATTGTCCATTAATCGTTCCATTTCATAAAAAGGAAGCGGACCCGATAATGCAATGGATTTAATCCCCAAAGAATTCAGTTTGTTTTTTTGATCTTCAATCAGTGCAATCAATGGGGAAATCACCAAAGTAAGTCCTTGTCTGCTCAATCCCGCCACTTGATATATCAAAGATTTTCCGCTACCCGTAGGCAAAATGGCTACTACATCCTTTCCTTTGACCACCGTATCGATGATTTCTTTTTGCAAAGGACGAAAACTGTCAAATCCCCAATATTTTTTTAGAATGGCTTCGTAAGTCAATTTACTTATTGTATTTTGCTAAACTTTTGATGATATAATCGGCACGTTTTTCTACGGTTCCAAAAGGCACGAAAACCAAGAAATATCCTAAATCTTTATAATA
>JALSTJ010000219.1 GCA_026983815.1 Flavobacteriales bacterium | reverse complement strand
ACCAATCGTCTCAGTGGAACCTTTTCCTATTTCAACAAAAATGATCAAAGTTCTTATTTTTCCGGCAAACAAAATTCAAAATACCATTCATTTGATGATAATATTCTGAACATAGACCAGTTAGGAATTGTCTGGGTATATAAATCTGATGTTAGTAACTGGAACAAATTGGCTTTTGCTTTTAACTACAATCGCACTGCCGATTATGGAAATTATGTCAAAGTAATAGGAGAAAATACTACCGGAAATTCTGTTATGAATTATTTTTTAGATAATGCACAAGGAATTCCTTTGAGTGATATAAAACTCGGAACTGATGAAGATATCGATTATGTCTATCAATGGTTAGGAGAAAATAAAAGTTTTCAAGCACAACAAGCATTTTTGGGATATCAAGCTTATATCATAAATCCGTCAGATCCTAATGATGATAACAATACGAATTATGTTGCAAATGCTTCATACAACACCGTAAAACACTTTAATAAAATCAACACTAACGGAAACAAAGGAATTGCAGAATTTACTTTTGGTGGAACTTATATGAAAAAACTTCAGTTGGGAGTTGGATTGAGTTTAATTTCCATAAATTATAAAGAAAACAATTCGATTTTGGAAAACGGTTATAATCCTACTTCAGAATTACAAAGTTTAAAATTTAATAATTTCCTTAGAGTTGAAGGAAGTGGCGTACAATTAAAATTGGGAGGAATTTATAAGTTTGATAATAAATTACGTTTGAGCTTTGCATTCCTAAGTCCACAATGGTTGGAAATCAATGAATACCTCAAGCAAAGTGTTTATACAGAATTTAACGGTTATTCTCCGGTTGATGTAGCTCCGGATGTAGAAAATAGTTTTGCGCCATATAAAATTATAACTCCTTCAAAAATCACTGCCGGTTTATCCAAAGTATTCAACAAAAAAGCATTGATTTCGGTAGATTATAGTTATCAAGATTATTCCAATTTACATTTTAAAGAAAAAAATTCTGATGCAGATACTGAGTATTTTGACGAAATAAATCAATATATGACAGAAAACTTTCAACCTGTTCATAGCTTAAATATCGGAGCAGAATTTAGATTAAAAGATTTGAGTTTAAGAGCCGGAAGTTTTATGTCTACATCTCCTTTTAAAAATTCTAATGATTTATATGCTCAAAAAGGATATTCTTTGGGAATGGGATATAATTTCGGAGGTATCATTATGGACATGGCTTGGCAACACAGCCAAACCACACAAAGCCGAACCCTAACCGGACTTTCCAATCAAGCCAGTATTGATAATGCCAAAAACAAATTACTCATTGGTATTCGCTATGATTTTTAAAAATTCCAATCAGATTATTAAAACGGGTGGTTCTTCAATAAATCACCCGTTTTTATTTTCTAAAACTTGTGCATTTAGATTAAAATATTTACGCAATTTTTTTTGTTATTCTATCCTGTTTATACAGGAAATGGAATCTATCGAAATACTTATGTTTTTTAGGTATTTTTGATAAAATATCATGTATCACATTTTTATCTACCGATATGAGATGATTTGTAATAAATACTTTTTAGGATACATCTTTAAACTTTTTTTAAATACATAAGGAATTTTTATAATTATTTCATAACTTTGATATAAATTCTAAAAAAATAAAGCAATGAAAAAAGTTACATTACTGACTTTGTTAATAACTTGGTTTTCACAAGCACAAGTTTTTACAGATGTTACAGGCAATCTTCCACATATGAACAATTCTTTCGTGGCTTGGGGAGATTATGACAATGACGGAGATTTGGATTTATATCTATCCGGAGAACTTCCCACGGGTGATCCCGGTGGCGGACTATATGAGAATGATAATGGCATTTTTAATTTGGTAAATAATTCCAATTTGCCTTTGCTTTCTTTAGGACAAGCAGATTGGGCAGACTTTAATGAAGATGGCAATTTGGATATCGTCATTATGGGATATAATGGAAATGATGGGCAAACCGATATCTATTACAATAATGGTGATGGAACTTTTAGTCCTGCAAATACCGGATTACCACCGGCTTATATGGGAGACATTTCAGCTGTTGATATAAATAATGACGGACATATGGATGTTGGAATAACCGGAATGAGAACAGATACAAATCCATGGAGCAATATTACCAAAATATTTATCAATAATAACGATGGAACATTTTCGGAAATGACATCAGCTAATCTTCCGGGAATGAGCTTTGGAAAAATGCAATTCGCCGATTATGACAATGATAATTTTCCCGATTTTATACTTGCAGGGTTTAGCGATGTAACCAGTACACAATACACCAAATTATGGCACAACAATGGGGACGGAACTTTTACGGAAACTTCCACTGCTTTTTTTCAATCTTGGTTGGGAGATTTGGAATGGGGAGATTATGA
>JALSTJ010000218.1 GCA_026983815.1 Flavobacteriales bacterium | reverse complement strand
TATAAAACTCTTGTGTTTATTCTTGGCGGCTTGATTATTATGCATATTGCAGGAGTGATAATTTATAAAATAAAAACAGGAGAAAACTTGATAAAAAGAATGTGTTTGCTGTTAAAATAATACTTTTAAATAAAATAAAACGAGGGTGTCTATTTGGATACCCTCGTTTTATTTTAATTAAAAAAATAAATTACCTTCCCGGAGTCCAACGGACATTTGCTTTGTTCAATAGCTCTTTTACCGGTCGAAGTTGCTCATTTTCAACTTTATTCAATTTTTGTTTTAAAACAGGTAATTTTTTCTTGATGATACGCAAAGCATCTTTTTCGGCAGCTGTAATAGGAGCTGTTGAACTAAAATGTGCATAAGCCAAAAAGTATAACCTGTCATTAAGCGGAACCGGTTGAGGAATCCGTTCTTCCGCACTGGCTTTGGCAGGCATTCCTTCAAATATCCATTGGATATCTTGTAATTCTTTTTCGGCTTTTTCCAGTTTTTTATACAATTCCAGAGTTACTTTATCGGAATTTAGAACCGCTGTTTTCATCGCTGCAATCTGCTCCAATAGCTCGTTCAATTTGAATTCGGTAGCCACTGCATCACTATATGTTTGACTTACTTCGGTTAAGAAATTTCCTAAAACATCAAGATTTTCCTGTGGAAGTGTGCTGTTTTGCAATAATTTTACTTGAAAACTTTTATCTTTTACCAAAGATTTAATTTCTCCCCGAACATACTCGTCCACATCTACATAATAAGTTCCGGACAAAGCCAAACGTCCTTTACCTTGTTGTTTTAACGGATCAAATTTTTTGGTGGTAACGGGATTAACCGAAGGATAACGTAAATCCCAAGCCAACCGGGTAATTCCTTTTTTGATAGGTTGCGTAATCTTTCTTACAAAATTTCCTTTACTATCCTTAATACTAAAAATCAAATAGGGCTTTATCTCCTCTTTCTCCTTGCGTTGAGCTTCCAAGCTCGGAATAGGAATTTTGACTCCTTGTTTGATTAATTTTTTTTCTTTGGCTTGACGAATTTGCTTTAAAGTTTGGGGTATTTCTTTTTTATAATAAGTAAAAACCGCTCCGTAAGTTCTGTTCTTATCAATTTTTTGGGTATGTCCGAAACCATATCCCCCGCGATTTCTTTGAATATACAACAAAGCATCTTTAATAGGAAACAGATGAAAATCTTTACGGGTTATCTCCTTGGAAATTTCTCTTAAAGGCGAAAAATTATCCAACACAAAAAATCCACGCCCGAAAGATGCCAATACCAAATCATTTTCACGTTTTTGTATGGCAATATCACGTATAGCGATAGTCGGTATTCCCGATTTAAGTTTTATCCATTGTTTGCCTTGGTCAGGTGAAAAATAAATCCCGAATTCGGTTCCGGCAAACAAAAGGTTTTTGTTTTTAAAATCTTGCTTTACGGTATGAACGGGAGAATTTTCTTCGGGTAAATTTCCTACGATAGATTTCCAAGTTTTTCCCAAATCTCGGGATACCAAAATATAAGGTTTAAAATCATTATGTTTACGATTATCAAAGCTTACAAAAACCGTATTTTCATCAAATTGAGAAGGTTCAATATCACTGATATAAGTAAATTCGGGAACTCCCGGAAATTTTGTAATTTGTTTCCAAGATTTACCGTCATCCTTGGTAATACTCAAAGCTCCGTCGTCCGTTCCTACAAAAATAATCCCGGGTTTAACCGGCGATTCGGCCAAAGCTACCGCTGTTCCGTAAAGAGAAGTGGAAACATCTTTTCCAACGGCATCTATCCCCCACCAACGTCCCATTACTTTCCAAGTATTTCTGTCTATTTTTCTTGTAATATCATCGCTGATAACTTTCCAGGTTTGTCCTCTATCTTCCGATTTGAAAACTTTATTTGCCGCCATATAAAGAGTTTTGGGCTGATGATGACTTAAAATAAAAGGCGCATTCCAATTCCATTTATACAATTTTTCACCTTCACGTTCACGGGGTTTTATATTGATACGTTCTCCGTTTTTCTTATCGTAGCGATAAATATTACCATATTGATACTCGGAATAAACAATGTCAGGATTATCAGGATCAACTGCTTGCCAAAATCCGTCTCCTCCCAAAGTTACATCCCATTCGCAACGACTGATTCCGTCTGAATATAAGGTAGAACTCATAGCTCCCAAGCTATTGTTATCTTGTGTTCCTCCGTAAATCCAATAGAACGGATAAGCATTGTCCACCGCTACGCGATAAAATTGTGTAATAGACAAATTTTCTTTATGATTATAGGTTTTTCCGTGGTTGTAAGTTTCATAAATTCCACCGTCGCCACCAATTATGTAATGATTGGGGTTCTTAGGGTCTATCCAAAATGCATGATCGTCCACGTGTTTATGACTTTGTCCCAAAA
>JALSTJ010000217.1 GCA_026983815.1 Flavobacteriales bacterium | reverse complement strand
TACGTATCTTAACTCCAAGATTTCTCAAAATATCAATCAACCGATTTACATCGATAATATCAGGGATATTGGATATTTCAACTTCTTGATTCGTGAGCAATACAGCACTTATCACTTGCAGCGCTTCGTTTTTTGCACCTTGCGGTGTAATTGCTCCTTTGAGTTCGTGTCCGCCTTCGATAATAAAGGTTCCCATTTATCGTTGTTTTTTCTTGTAATTTTTGTGTTTAGAATAATTGTTTTTGCTTCGTTTTTTAACAAGGACGCTGGCATCTTTTAACTCATTTCCTTCGGCTTTTAAATCTATTTTACCATCAGATAAAATTTTCAAATGTTCATAAATCACTTCATCATCAACATAATCTTTATTCCATCTGAGATAATTTTTTTTCATATGATTGGCAATGGTCTTTATCAAACGGTCTTTGAGTTCACCCTCTTCCCAAGTTACTGCAACATCTATCATTTTTTTTATGATATGTCCGTAATAACGAAATTTGTATCCTTTTTTCGGATAAGCCAACTTTTCAGGTTTCTCTTTAAGTATTTCGGGGTCAGGCTTTGGAAAAGGAGAATCGATATCCAAGTCAAATCCCGCCATTATGTATAAATGATCCCAAAGTTTGTGTTGAAAATCAGGCACATCACGTAAGTGCGGATTTTTACTGCCTAAGAGTTGGATAATGGCTCTTGCATTTTTATTACGTTCTTCTTTATCCTCTATCGTTTTGAGATATTCAACCATTTGATGAATATACCTTCCGTATTCCGGAATAGCCAAAGGCGGTTTATCCGTATTGTAAATATATTTTTTTTGTTCTTCCATATTCTAAAATTTTATAAAGCAACCAAACCTTCTACACTTTCCAATGAACGATATCTATTGATGATATCATCGGATGAATTTTCTTCGGTTACAAAAGTTAAACTAAGATATTTGCCCGATTTGGAAAAATTTTTATGAAATTCAAATTTCTTTCCATCGAAAGCCGATTTTACTTTTTGTTCATTTTCTTCCTTATTGGGAACGATAAATTTATACATATATTTCAATGGCCATTCCTTATTCTTATCCAATTCTTCTTTAAGCCGGTCATAAAAAGCCACCTTTTTTTCTTCTTCGGGATTTTGTTGTGCTGACATTTTTTTTAAATATTTATATTTACAAATTTACACCATTTTTTATTAATTTTTTCAAACCTTCATTAATTCCCATCCCGAACAATGCAAAATCATATTTGACAGGATCTTGCGGGTCGAATTTTTTCAGATTTTGTGTAACTTCTTCCACAGCTTTCCAATCGTTTTGTTTACGAAAAAGCAATCCCAAATTTCTGGATACATTCGCCGTATGCACATCCAAAGGCAATTTGAGCGAATGCATAGGCAAATTCCATAGACCGAAATCTATTCCCGAATGATCTTGTCTCACCATCCAACGCAAAAACATATTCAAACGCTTGGCTGCCGAATTTTTGTCAACATTGGCAATATGTTTGGAAGTTCGCTCGGGAAATTCCACTGAAAAAAATATTTTTCTGAAATATGATAATGCGGATTTTATACTTTGCTCTTTCTTGAAACCGGTTAAAAAAACTTGTTCCAAACCCTTATGATGCTGATAAATATTTTGTAAACTTTTCATAAAAAATTTAGCATCGACCCCATTAAAAGTTCTATGTTTAAAACCATTAAAAACTTCCAAATCCGATTCTTTGAAATTCATAATAAAATCATAAGGAGAATTATCCATCAATTCGATTAAAGACTTGGCGTTCTTTATGATACTTTTACGATTTCCCCAAGCAATGGATGCACTCAAAAAACCGGCAATTTCAATATCTTCTTTAAGGGAAAACATTTTAGGTATTTGAATAGGATCATCTGCAATAAAATCCGCCCGACTATATTCATAATACTTCTGATCCAAAAGTTGTTTTAAATGATCATTCATTGGCTTTTTTATTAATTGTTTCATCCAAAACATCCAATTCCGTAGCAAAAAAAACCATTTTGGGTGCAAATTTTAAATAAAATTTTTCAAAAACCGCATCAAATTCTTCTTTTAAAAACTTGTCCAAAGTATATTTATCTTTTGTTTTAAATTGAACCGAATAAGATGTTCCGCTATCGCCGGTTGCTACGATTTTGGAAGTCAGAGCAGATTGCAATACCCCCGAAGCAAGCATTTGCGGTATAAATTTTTGCTTCAAAAAATCCAGCCATTCTTTCTCAATTTCGGGTGATACTTGAAAAGTTATATTGTAAATATACATCAATAAAATTTGTTGTAAGATTATAATTATTTTATGACAAATTTAATAAATAATTATTTCAAAAATTATATATTTGTTTTTAGAAACAGATGGAAAATGAAAAAAATTCTGATTGTAGGAGCTAACGGACAGATTGGCAC
>JALSTJ010000216.1 GCA_026983815.1 Flavobacteriales bacterium | reverse complement strand
AATTTCAGAATAAACAAAGAAAATCTTCCCGTTGAATTGGAAGAATTGGAATTGGAATTGATAGATTTTGATGTAGAAGAGATTTTTGAAGATGAAGACGGTATTATGATTTATGCTCCTTTTAATCAATTTGGAAGCATACAAAAATATTTGGAAGATAATAATGTGGAAATTCTATCTTCCGGTTTTGATTATATTCCGCAGGTTACCAAAAAACTCACCCCCGAACAACAAGCGGATGTTGAAAAACTATTACAAAAAATTGAAGAAGACGAAGATACCCAAAACGTCTATCACAATATGCAAGTGGAGTAAATTTTTTTTTTCAAAAAAGACAAAAAATCCGCCTTCTATATGAAAGCGGATTTTTTAAATCTTTTAAAAATAAATAAAATATTATTTTAAATTATTTACGTGTTTAGCTAATTTGGATTTAAGATTTGCCGCTTTATTAGCATGAATAATATTTCTTTTAGCTAATTTGTCAATCATAGAAAATACCGCAGGTAAAAATTTAACAGCTTTTTCCTTATCTGTTGTATTTCTTAAATTCTTAATTGCAGTTCTTGTAGATTTATGATAAAATCTATTGTGCAATCTTCTTTTTTGATTTTGTCTAATTCTTTTTAATGCCGACTTGTGATGTGCCATTTCTTCTTAATTTTTAATTTATTAAATAATAATAAAATTAGTAGTCCGTAGGGGAATCGAACCCCTGTTACCAGGATGAAAACCTGGCGTCCTAACCCCTAGACGAACGGACCAAAAAAATTTTAATTTTAATGAACGCTCTGTTCTTTGTAGTCCGTAGGGGAATCGAACCCCTGTTACCAGGATGAAAACCTGGCGTCCTAACCCCTAGACGAACGGACCTTAATTTTTGAATTGCAAAAATAATAAGATTTTTTATTTTGACCAAATCTTAAAATATTTTTTTAAAAAGGAGGAAAGCTTCCCTTGCATATAAAAAATCGGTTGAAAATATATTTCAACCGATTTATTATTTGCTCCTCCAGCTGGACTTGAACCAGCGACACCCTGATTAACAGTCAGGTGCTCTAACCAACTGAGCTATGGAGGAATTTTAACAAAACATTTTTTTGCTTTGCGAGTGCAAATATAAAACCTTTTCAATAAATAGCAAAAAAAAATAATTTTTTTTCTTGCTTTAAACTTGATTTATTTTAAAATTTATACCTTATTAATTAACGTGAGTTCGATATAAGAAAAAATTAATTTTTTTGAATATGTTATAGAGAAAAATTAAAGAAAAATTAGTTTGTATCTCACGCATTTATTGAATTTTTCTTTTTTTTAAATTCCTTTCACCACCAAAACAAACTCTCCTTTGGGCTTTTTTTGTTCGAAATGCTCTAATAATTCACCGGCAGTCCCCCTTAAAGTTTCTTCATACAATTTGGAAATTTCTCTGGATACGGAAATTTTTCGTTCGTTTCCGAAATAGGTTTGAAAATCTCGCAAGGTTTTTAACAATTTATGGGGCGATTCATAAAAAATCATCGTTCGTTCTTCCTCCGAAAGTTTTTCAAACATTGTTTTTCGACCCTTTTTTACCGGCAAAAAACCTACAAAAACAAAAGTATCCGATGGAAATCCCGAATTTACCAAAGCCGGAACAAAAGCAGTAGCACCCGGCAAGGTTTCCACAGGAATTTCCGCCTCAATCGCTTTATGCACAAGCAAATATCCCGGATCGGAAATTGCCGGCGTTCCCGCATCGGATATTAAAGCCATTTGCAAGCCGTTTTTCATTTGTTCGACCAAATGATCCACACTTTTGTGTTCATTGAATTTATGATAAGAACGTTTAGGCGTATCAATTTCGTAATGTTTGAGCAATTTTCCCGAAGTTCGGGTATCTTCGGCTAATATTAAATCAACCGCTTTCAATACTTCAATAGCTCTGAAAGTCATATCTTTAAGGTTGCCAATTGGTGTTGGAACGACAAACAATTTTCCTTGCATCAGTTAAATTTTAATTCCAAAAGTTGTAGCAGGCGAAATTCATATTCTTCGGCATCTTGCCAATCATCATATCGGGGTTTTATTTCGTTGTGCAGATAGGATAAAGCCTCTTCATAGGATGTAAATTCATTGAGTTTTTGGATGGTTTCTTCATATCCGGCAATATCTCCTTTAAATAAATGTTTAACAAACGAAATTCTATCATTCAAACCGATATTCATCTTTTTTAAAGGAATATTTTTGTTTTCGGTGTTGTTTTTTGCAACAAATTTCATTTCCGATACTTTTTTGTAAACATTTTCCGGTTTTTTTTCTTTTAGCTCGGGTTTCGGTTGGACAATTTCATTTTTGTCAATAATTTTTTTATCCTCAATTGGCTTTGAATTTTCTTGAACAGGTTTTTGTTCAACGGGATTTATAATTTCGGAAAT
>JALSTJ010000215.1 GCA_026983815.1 Flavobacteriales bacterium | reverse complement strand
AATGCTCAAAACCGGCTTTTTTCAATGCCTTATAAACATTTGTCTGCTTAATAAAATCAGTAGTAGGTTGCCAATTCATAAAAAATAAATTATTAAAAACAATATTTATCCATTGATTATTGATACAGGTCATTCCTTGTCTTTACAGCTTACAATGCTCTTTGCAAACCTTGAAGGATTACAAAACCTTCAAGGAAGGCTTTTGCTTCCGTCATCGGTCATCGGTCATCAAGCACCATCAACAATTAAGCATTTACAATTACCAATTATTTCAACAACAAAAGTCTATCCAAAGTATATTGTATCAATGCTTCAATAGGTTTATAAGGATCTTCACTAAAAGTCAAATTAGCTCGGTTGGCAATGATTGCATTCATCGAACAAGCATGGTGTCCCAATAATTTTGAAAGTCCGTATATAGCCGAAGTTTCCATTTCCAAATTACTCATTTTCACACCATTATATTCAAAACTATCCATTTTTTTGTTCATATCGGGGTCGGATAGAGGAATTCGTAAAACTCTTCCTTGCGGACCGAAAAAACCTCCGGCAGTTCCCGTGATTCCGCTGTAAACTTGGTCGGTAAGTAAGATTTTTTCCAACTTATCGCTGTTTTTAACAATGTAGGGACGTGCTTTGTCCGGAGACCAACCGGTATGTTGAATAAAAGCATCTTCCATATCCAATTCACGCACGTGTTTGGAATCATAATAATGCAAAAGACCATCCATTCCCAAACCGAATTTTCCCAAGACAAAACTATCCACGGGAATTTCCGCTTGCAATGAACCCGAAGTGCCAATACGAACAATATTTAATGAAGTCAATAGGTCTTTTACCTCACGCGTTTTTAAATCAATATTGACCAAAGCATCCAATTCGTTCATCACAATATCTATATTATCGGGACCGATACCTGTGGACATGGCCGTTAGGCGTTTGCCTTTATAAAATCCCGTAATCGTGTGAAATTCACGTTTTTGCGTTTCAAATTCGATTGTATCAAAATGTTTGGCAATACGATCAACACGTTTTTGATCGCCTACAAATATTATGGTGTCCGAAATGTTTTCGGGTTTTAAATTCAAATGATAAACGCTTCCGTCCGGGTTTAACACCAATTCGGATGCTGCAATTCTTCGTTTCATAGTTCCGCTGTTTTAAAAAATTGAAAATTAAAAATACAAAAAATATTTTTTATAAGAATGACATATTTCATTTTCTTTCGATTAATTTATCAAATATGGTGTTTTTAAGAGTTTTGTTTTTATTAACGATTGTCATTCCTAACGTAGAGAGGAATCTCATAAAAAAAAAATTTTATATATAATAACTTTATTGAGAATTTTTTTTTTAAAACTGTAGACACTGATTTTTAGAAAATTATTTTTTTTTACTAAAAAACTGCAGAAAACAGGAGCGTCGGTGTCGCTTGAAGCGACGCCGACGCTAAAATAGTAGGATATATTTTGCTATAACTCCTAAATTTTATTTACCTTAATTTTTTCAACCCTATTTAACATAATATAAATTATAGAACAAACATAATAAATTCCCGTAATAGCGATTTATCGCTATTTTACATAATTGTAGATATAGAATGAAGTTCTATATCGTACACAATTCTGTCATTCCGACAGAGCGAGTTTGCGAGCGACGAGGAATCTTGATTATTATCATTACAAAACAAAAAAGCCACTAAAAATTTAGCGGCTTTATAAATTAATTATTCTTAAATTTTAAAAAATTCCCAAAAACTTTTTACGTTTTTTCTTTTTCTTTTGGGGTTCGGGTTTGTCATTGGAATGGTCAACAATTGTCAATTCATCTAAAATATGATTACAATGACCTACTTTGTCAATCACCCATAATACATAATTGTCTTTGACGCTTATGCTACGCGAAATTTCCGGTCTGTAATACACATCTTCCATTATCCCTTGCCAAACACCGTCAAAAGCCAAACCGATATGCTCGCCTCTTGCATTCATTATAGGACTTCCGGAATTTCCACCGGTGATATGGTTAGTAGCCAAAAAATCGGTAACCAATTTTCCATCTTTGGATGCATATTTTCCATAATCTTTATTTTTTAGCAAATCCACTACTTGTTTTGGCAAATCAAATTCGGGATCTCCGGGTTTATATTTTTCCAAAACTCCGTATCCGTGAGTAAACGGCTCATAAAATACACCGTCTTTCGGATGAAATCCTTTTACTCGTCCATAAGAAACTCGCATACTGAAATTGGCATCGGGATAAAAAGCTCTATCTTTATAAACCTCCATTTGCGCTTTCATATATTTAGACATCAAATCGTTGATTTCCGTATGAATTTCATCAGCGGGTTTGGAAACCTTCTCGTCTATCCATTTTTGCTGTGCATTCAATATTTTGTATGCCGGATCTTTTTCCAAAG
>JALSTJ010000214.1 GCA_026983815.1 Flavobacteriales bacterium | reverse complement strand
CGATTTAGTGTTTTGGCTAAAATTTTGGAAAAAGATTATCCCGTATTATCGCAATTCTATAAAGATTTATTTGCTTCGGAAGCCCGTCATTACAGAGTTTTTCTTAATTATGCACGTGATTTTGCCGGTAGAGATTTTATCGACCCCATTTGGGAAAAATTACTAACTTACGAAGCGGAACTCATTTCCTCTTTGGGAAAAAAACCATTGGTTCATGGCTAAACCTATAAGTGTCAATATTATCGGTAGTGGAAATGTTGCTACCCATTTACTACGGGAATTTTTGAAACATCCCGAAATACATATCAATCAAATTTTTGCCCGAAAACTACAAAACCTAAAAGAATTTGAAGGCGTGGCTCCTATGATAAACGATATAGATTTACTAAAATCCGCCGATGTTACCATCATATCAATCACGGACGATGCAGTAAGCGAATTTTCAAAAAAACTAAAAAATTATCGTGAACTGGTGGTGCATACTTCCGGAAGTTTGGATATCAATGACTTACAAACCGAACAAAAAGGAGTTTTTTATCCGTTCCAAACCTTTTCCAAACAAAATCGAAATATAAATTTCAAAGAAATTCCCATTCTTATAGAAGCAACAAAAAAAGAGAATCTGGAAGTATTACAAAAATTAGCAAATATTGTATCCAATAATATTCTGGAAATCAACTCTCAACAACGATTTCAACTGCATATTGCAGGAGTTTTGGTTGCCAATTTTGTCAATCATTTATATTATCAAGCTGATAAATTACTGAAAGAGAATGATTTATCCTTTGATTTATTAAAACCATTAATTATGGAAACCGCCCGAAAAGTGCAGAACTTATCGCCCGAAGATGCACAAACGGGACCCGCCAAAAGAAATGATAAACATATCATAAACAAACACTTACAAGCCATTGAAGATAAAAATCTAAACGAAATTTATAAACTATTGACCCGAAGTATAGAAGAAACTTATAAAAAATAAAACCCATTCATTTCAAATAGAATGTATTGCCCCATCAATTATTATCTTTTTTCCATATTTTTGTCAAATAAATCAGTTAATCAATGAAAAAAAATAATCTGGAAAATTCTTATAAAAAAAAACTCAACAAAATCACTACTTTTATTTTTGATATTGACGGCGTCCTGACCGACGGCAAAGTCTATATTACCGATTCGGGAAGTCTTATCCGCTCAATGCATACAAAAGATGGTTTTGCTATCAAAACGGCTATTAAAAAAGGTTATTTGGTTGCAATTATTTCCGGTGCACAAGATGAAAATGTGGTCAAAAGGTTGTCCTATCTAAAAATTCCCGAAATCCATATCAAAATTGACAACAAACTGGAAACTTATAAAGAATTAACCCAAAAATACCACCTAAAACCTGAAAATGTTTTATATATGGGAGATGATATACCGGACATTCCGCTACTGAAAAATGTAGGACTTTCGGTTGCTCCGAAGGATGCCGTTCAAGAAGTTTTGGATACGGTGGATTATATTTCGCCTAGAAAAGGCGGAGATACTTGTGTAAGAGATATTATAGAACAAGTTTTGCGTGTGCAAGGAAAATGGAATTTTGATACCGATGACACATCCGTTAGCTCTAATTGATTTCTTCAAATTAATTCGTTGGAAAAACATCCTAATCTATTGGTTTACAATAGGTTTGTTTTGTAATAAATTTCATAAACCAAGCCATAATCATCAATTTTTCCTGATAATTTTTTTATTTTTTACAATATTGGGAATTGCAGGAAATTTGCATAATAATTATATGGATTACGAATTGGACAAACTAAAACCCCGTTTTGTTCCTTTTGACAAAAAACTGATAAAAAAAATATTTATCGGTTTATATCTTTCGGATTTTATTCTGATATTTTTTGCCTATCCTATTTACAGAATTTTATTGGTTAGTTTATTGTTGATGATTTTATACAATATTTTTTTTAAAAAGATAGCCTTTATCGGAAACTTTATCATTGCGGTAATAACCGCATTAAGTATCCTGATGCCCTATTGGACGTTACAAAATTTAAAAAACAATGTATGGATTTTCCTAATTTCAATGATTATCGTGATAACACTTATACGAGAGCTCATCAAAGATATGGAAGATAGCGAATTAGACAAAAAATTTGATTACAAAACCCTTCCGTTGATTAATAACAAATTGAGTTACTGGTTTTTATCCTTGTATTTAATATTTTTTTATTTTATTTTGATACAATTTAAAACGGAATTTACTTCCTTGGCATTTTATATTTTTTTAATCTTTTCCACGGCAATTCTCGGAATAAGTATGCTGAATTTATTTCATAAAAATTATGAAAAAATCACCCAATTGATAAAACTGCTGATGCTGGCGGGAATTATATTTTTTGTTTATGGAAATCAAAATATTGGATAAAAAATTTT
>JALSTJ010000213.1 GCA_026983815.1 Flavobacteriales bacterium | reverse complement strand
TATCCGCATATGCCCACCGGAGCAATAGCCGGAGCAAAAGAATTTAAAAAAATTATTCAGTTTGCAAAAAAACATAAAATTCTGGTTATCAATGATAATCCCTATAGTTTTATCAGAAACCATGAGCGTATTAGTATATTAAAATTTGACGATACATTTGAATATGTTATGGAATTAAATTCCTTAAGCAAGTCTCACAATATGGCAGGTTGGCGTGTCGGGATGTTACTCGGGAAAAAACAATATATTGATACGGTATTGAAATTCAAAAGCAATATGGACAGCGGAATGTATTTGGCTACTCAACTCGCTGCTTCTAAAGCTCTTAATTTGCCTGATAAATGGTATCAAGAACTCAATAAAACTTATAGGAATAGAGAAAAGATAGCTGAAAAAATTTTTGAAATTTTAAATATTAGTTTTAAAAAAAATCAAGCGGGATTATTTTTATGGGGAAAATTACCCAAGGGATTTCATTCAAAACAATTTACGGATAATTTATTAGACAAAACAGGAATTTTCTTGGCACCCGGTTTTATCTTTGGAAGTCAAGGAAAAAGATATGTTCGTTTAAGCTTAACAAATTCTATACAAGAACTTAAAGAAGCATTAAAAAGAATTGAAAAAAATCAAGAAAAAATTTTATGAAACAAAAAATTGATAAAATAGGAATTATTGGGCTGGGATTGATCGGCGGTTCATTTGCAAGAGCTTTAAAAAACACAATGAATATAAAAATCTATGGCAACGATAAATTTCATCTGCAAGAAGCAAAAAAATTGGGATTAATAGATGAACAACTGACCGATGAAAATATATCTATGATGGATATCATAATTATAGCAACACCTGTAAATACAATAGGAGAAATCAGCAAAAAAATATTGAATGATATTCATCCGAATGCTTTAATATTTGATACCGGCTCTACCAAACATAAAATCGCTATGGAAATTCATAATCATCCTAAAAGAGACCAATTCCTATTGGCTCACCCAATTGCAGGAACCGAGTATTCCGGTCCATCTGCTGCTTATGAAAGTCTCTATGAAAATAAAATAAATATACTTTGTGATACAGAAAAAACACGAAAAGATTTATTGAAAAAAGCATGGTATATTTTTGAAGCATTGAAAATGAAAATTATCCGTATGGACAGCAAAGAACATGACCGTCATATTGCTTATGTATCTCATCTATCGCATATCAGTTCTTTTATGTTGGGAAAAACCGTAATGGATTTGGAAAAAGACGAAAAAAACATCTTTCAGATGGCAGGAAGTGGTTTTGCCTCTACGGTTCGACTGGCAAAAAGTTCTCCGGATACGTGGACACCCATTTTTATGGAAAATAAAGAAAATATTATAAAAGCTTTGGATGAATATTTGGAAAATTTACACCTGTTCAAAGAGATGTTAATCAAGCATGAAGCTCCAAAAATCAAAAATCAGTTAAAAGAAACCAATCATATTAAAAATATCATCGATAAATTAAACTCATGAAAACAAAAAAAACTTTAGGAAATTGGCAAGAAAAAATTGCAGGAAAATACCCATTGATGATCGCAGGACCTTGTAGTGCCGAAACCGAATATCAAGTATTGAAAACAGCTCATCAATTGGCAAATGACCCACGGATACAAGTATTTAGAGCAGGAGTTTGGAAACCCAGAACACGACCTGGAAATTTTGAAGGCCATGGAGAAAAAGCATTGCCATGGCTAAAAAAAGTAAAGGAAGAAACCGGACTGAAAGTTGCAATTGAAATTGCCAATGCCGAACATGCAAGAATGGCTCTGGAAAATGATATCGATATTCTGTGGATTGGTGCCAGAACTTCTGTAAATCCTTTTGCCGTGCAAGAAATTGCCAATACCATAAAAAATACAGATAAGATTGTTTTGATTAAAAATCCCATAAATCCCGATTTATCTTTGTGGATCGGTGCAGTTGAACGATTTTTCCAAGCCGGAATTCAGAATTTGGGGGTTATTCATCGTGGGTTTTCTAATTTCAGACCCGGAAATTACAGAAATGAACCTCAATGGCAAATCGCCTTACGCTTTAAAAAAGAATATCCAAATATCCCGATTATCCTAGACCCTTCTCATATTTGTGGAAGAAGAGATTGTATTGATGAAATGTCGCAAACTGCTTTGGATTTAAAATATCACGGTTTTATGATTGAAACTCATATCAGTCCGGATGAAGCTTGGAGTGATGCCAAACAACAGATAACTCCTACCCGATTAAAAGAAATTATAACTAAATTATGCTTGAGAAAGCAACAATTTCAAGATCCGGATGCCATTGATAAAATTAATTTTTATCGCAAACAAATCAATCAATTAGATGATGAGTTGATAAAACTCCTGTCTGAAAGAATGGAATTGGCACAAAATATCGGGAAGCTAAAAAAAACCAAAAATGTGGCTGTATTACAAGAAAATCGTTGGGGTGAGATCATGAATAGAGCCATTGAAAATGGAAAAAAAGTGAAGTTAAGCAAAAAATTTATAGAAAAAATATTTTCGGCAATTCATCAGGAAAGCATCGAAAAACAAGAAATTATATTACATCATAAAAAATTATCAGATAAATAATATCAATAGGAGAATAGATTATTATATATTTTTTTTTATTGATAAAACTTATTTGAAATAAATTTTATTTTTAAGAAATTTTATAAACATTTTTTTTAAAAGGGTCAAGAAAAAAATGTACATTTGCATAACCAAAAAATATGATTATGCATATCGCGATTGCTGGAAATATTGGCGCCGGAAAAACCACACTAACTACTCTGTTAGCCCAGCATTTTAAAATGGAGCCACATTATGAATCTGTTGATGAAAATCCATATTTGGAAGATTTCTATCATGATATGGAACGTTGGTCTTTTCATTTGCAAGTTTACTTTTTGAACAGTCGTTTTCGCCAAATTCTGGAAATCAAAAAAGAAAATAAAGATATCATTCAAGATCGTACAATATATGAAGATCGCTTTATATTTGCGTCAAATTTACATGCTATGAGATTGATGTCCAATAGAGATTTTACAAACTATTCATCTCTATTTGATTTGATGGAATTAATTGTAACTCCACCTGATTTATTGATATATTTAAAAGCTTCCATTCCAACACTTGTAAGAAATATTCACTCAAGAGGAAGAGAGTATGAAAAATCAATTAATATCGATTATTTAAGTAATTTAAACGATCGTTATAATAACTGGATTGATTCCTACAACAAAGGCAAACTTTTGGTTATTAATGTTGATGAGTTGGATTTTGTAAAGAATCCTGAAGATTTAGGAACCATTATTGAAAAAGTGAATGCTGAAATCCATGGACTCTTCTGAAAAACATAATAAACACAAAATTTCCAGATATATTTTTAAATTATATCGTTGGAGATACAAACATATTACCCAACAACAATACATCAATATTTTAAGTGTATTTATAGGCTTAATGAGTGGAATGGCTGCCGTAGTCATCAAAAACTTTACACATCTGATACAATATTTTCTGGAATTTCATTTTATAGATAATATCCGCAAAGTATTTTATTTTATCTTTCCTATAATTGGAATTTTACTAGTAGTTTTGATCATTAAATATTTAGTAAAAAAAACTGTGGAAGAAGGAATACCCTCAGTATTATACGCTTTGACCAAACTTAAAGGGCTTATTCCTTCATATCAAAGCTGGGCATCTTTGGTTACAGCTCCTATAACTGTTGGTTTTGGAGGATCTGTAGGATTGGAAGGACCAACAGTGATTACCGGCTCCTCTTGGAGTTCAAATTTTTCGCGCATTCTACATCTCAGCCGTAGAGACCGAATATTACTAATAGGTGCAGCAGCGGCAGGAAGTATGGCTGCAATTTTCAAAGCGCCTCTTGCAGGAATTATGTTCGCCGTTGAAATTTTCAGTTTGGATTTGACCATGACTTCTCTTATTCCATTGATTTTGGCCTCTGTTTTTGCAATTTTGACTTCCTATTTCTTTATGGGAAAAAATATTTTATTGCATTATTCACTAAGAGAAGGATTTATTTTATCCGATACCATTTTTTTCTTCTTATTGGGAATAACATCTGCTATTACATCCATTTATTTCAGTTTGGCTTATCAAAAAATTACAGGATTTTTTTCAAAAATTGAAAATCCTTTCAAAAAATGGGCTATTGCAGGATTTTTATTAGGATTGATTATTTATTTTTTTCCAAATTTATATGGTGAAGGATATGAAGTAATCAACCATATTATTATTAATAACTATCATTATGTTCTAAATCATTCATATTTCGAGATAAATCATAATCATATTGAGCTATTAATTTTACTGTTTGTATTTCTTATCACATTCAAAGTAATTGCCATGTCTCTAACCTTTAGTGCCGGAGGAATTGGAGGAGTCTTTGCTCCTACTTTGTTTACCGGCAGTCTTTCCGGATATGTTTTTGCCTTGCTAATTAATTATTTGGGGATTTCGAGTAAACCTCTATCCTTGGAAAATTTTGCTCTGGTTGGAATGGCAGGAACTATGGCAGGTATCTTACAAGCTCCTTTGACAGCAGTCTTTTTAATTGTGGAAATAACAGGAGGATATGAATTGATTGTACCTATTATGTTGGTTTCTGCAGTTTCTTATATTATTTCAAAATCATTCTTGCCCTATAATATTTATGCAGTAGACTTGGTAAAAATTGATGCACTACCTACACATGACAAAGATAAATATGCGGGAATGATGATCGAATGGAAAGAAATTTTAGAAAATAATTTTTCTCCGGTTCAACCTGAAATGAATTTGGGAGAATTGGTTCATGAAGTTATTGAAAAAGCATATCGCGATATCTTTCCTGTTTTGAATAAAGAAGGTAAATTTATCGGAGTAATTTCCTTAAATGATCTAAGAAATATTATGTTTCATCAAGAACTTTATGATAAAATTTATGTAAAAGATTTATATCATAATGCACCCGATGTTATTTTCAGACATAAAGATCATTTTCCGGATATTATGAAAAAATTTCAACAAACCGGCGCATGGAATTTGCCGGTAGTAGATAATGATTATAAATATTTGGGCTTTATTTCCAAATCAAAATTATTGAGCGTTTATCGTAAAAAATTACTTGAACTTACATCTGCATAAAATGGAAAAAAAAATATTAATGATACTTTTCTATTTGGATTTGATTTTATATGGACTGGCAATATATTTATATTATTTTGCAAAGAATCCTTTTTATAATAAAATGACCGGAATAGCAGTTTTTTGGATGGTTTTTGTCCTACTTCCTTATTTTTTATGGTATCGTTACAAGGACAAAAAAATTGAGGATTTCCAATTTAGAAAGCCCCAAAAAAAAGATTGATACGTTATTTCTTATTTTCAAAATATTTTTTTAGTTTTTCCAGAGCTTTCGCACGATGACTGATTTTATTCTTTTCTTCAGTTGTCATCTCTGCAAAGGTTTGCTGATAACCTTCGGGAACAAAAATTGAATCATAACCAAAGCCACCTGTTCCCCGTGGCTCTTGAGTGATAGTTCCCGGAATAATTCCTTCAAATATTTTCTCTTGATTTCCGTCACTTAT
>JALSTJ010000212.1 GCA_026983815.1 Flavobacteriales bacterium | reverse complement strand
ATTCAACATAAAATGTATTAAAATGGGATAAAACAAGCTATTGGTTTTCCAATAAATATATCCCAAATATAACCCAACTACAGTAGCATAGAGAAATTGCCATGGGTTGAGATGAAAAATTCCAAATGCGATTGCAGAATAAATAATGGATTTCCAAGGATTGTATTTTTTTAATAAAGCTCTTAGGATAATTCCTCTAAAAAGAGTTTCTTCCAATATAGGAGCTGCAACCGCTATCATGAGGAATCCGGCAATTTTATCCTGAAAAAGGATTTTCATGGATTGGGTTAAAGAATCATAGATTTCTTTCAGAAAACCTGAAGGTTCGGGCAAGAGGAAGGTAAAAAACTCTCCAACAATCAGAAAAGCATAAGCTCCTATAATTATTACAGGCAATAATTGAAAATGTGCAGGTTTGTAATTAATTTTTCCTTTTTTATTAAAAATTTTTCTAGTCAACCAAATAGTCAATACCAAAGGAAAAAAATATGCGATAAACATTCCTAAAACTTTTAATTTTTCAGGGAATAAAAGAACAACTAATGAAAAAGGTATGGAAAATAAAATAAAAAATAATAAAATCAACAAAAAATGTAAAAAAGTAGGAAATTTTTTAGTATTCATAATAAGTATTATTAGTCATTATGGTAAGGATGATTATTTATAATAGTCATTGCTCTATATAATTGTTCTGCAAATATAAGACGAATTAATTGATGTGAAAAAGTCATTTTGGACAAAGCAATTTTTGCATGAGTTTTTTGGTAAACATCTTCAGAAAATCCATAAGCTCCTCCAATGACAAAAACCAGATTTTTGATACCTGAATTCATTTTATTTTGAATAAACCCGGCGAATTCACGTGAAGTAAATTCTTTTCCTTTTTCATCTAATAAAATAATAAAATCATGAGATGAAATTTTTTTTAGAATTTCTTTTCCCTCGAATTGCTTAACTCTCAAAATATCTTTGGATTTATTTTTTTTCTTTGAATCCTGAATTTCACTGGTATTTAAAGAAATATATTTTTGAATTCTTTTATGATAGATATGAATTAGATTTTCTAAACATAAATTATTGGTTTTCCCTATTTGAATTATAGTTATTTTCATTACTTATTATATCTATTATACATGTATACATAGTACATATTGCGAAAATATATAATTTTTTTTTATTTCAACAAATATCATTCTATTGATTCATTTTTATTCAAAAATTTAACAATTTCTAATCTTAAAATTATTATAAAATATATTTTTATAATAAAAAAAATGCTAAAAATTTGCTTAATTTAAATATTATTAGCACTTTTGCAAAAGAAATTAATTTTTTTTAGAAATGAAAATCCTAAATAGACCTGAACCAATTGATCATGAAATCGTTTTGGATCCCATGCGAACCATCATGAGTAAAACAGACCCAAAAGGCATTATTGAATTTGCCAATGACTATTTTATGGAAGTTTCACGGTATAAAGAATGGGAACTCATGGGACAGCCTCATAATGTTATTCGCCACCCCGACATGCCCAAAATTATTTTTAAATTATTATGGAAAAGATTGGAGAGAGGGCAAAATATTCATGCCGTAGTTAAAAATTTAGCCAAAGACGGAAGTTATTATTGGGTAGTAACAGATTTTCAAACTACTTATAAGCCGGATGGAAACATTCGAGCTTATTATTCCAGAAGGAAAGCCATCCCTCAACATGTAAAAGATTATTTCACTGATTTTTACAAACTCTTATTAGAAATTGAAAAAACCGGAGGCATGGAAGCTTCCTATGCTTATATTTATGGTTTATTAGAAGACAAAGGAATTAATTATGATCAATTTATTTTAGATATTTTTGGACTTTCAAATAAAGAGCTAAGTAATTACTTAAAAGCTCAAATTAGTGATAATTCTATGTTAAAAGGTGAAATTTTATCTCCGGAAGAAGCTATTTCTAAAAATAAAAAGAAAGGATTCCTGTCTAAGTTTTTCTAATTTTATAATATATAGTTAATATTTGTGAATAATAATAAGATTTTTGAAAAAATAATTGAAAAAAATGAAAAAATAACCTTAGCAACAAAAATTACATAATTAGTTAATATTTTTATTTATATTTGCAGACTGAATTTTTATCTCTTAAAAAGAATGAAAAAAAATATTAGACCCATACCTAAAGATAATGAGATTATCTTAGACCCTTTTAAAACGATCATGAGTAAAACAGATAAAAAAGGAATTATTGAGTATGCAAATGATTATTTTATGGAAATATCCGGATATAAAGAGTGGGAATTGATGGGACAACCCCATAATATCATTCGACATCCGGACATGCCTAAAGTTATTTTTAAATTACTTTGGGCAAGAATTAATAAAGCATTGCCAATTTATGCTTTTGTAAAGAATCTGGCAAAAGACGGAAGTTATTATTGGGTTATAGGATCTTTTAAGACTGTCAAAGATGATGAAGGAAATGTCAAAACACATTATGCTCGAAGAAAAGCTGTGCCTGAAGAAGTAAAAAAAGAAGTTAATGAACTTTATAAAGTATTGTTGACACTTGAAAAAAATAGTGGAATTGAAGCTTCTGAAGCATATTTGATTGGGTATCTGGAAGATTTAAATATGAACTATGATGATTTTGTTCATCATTTAATGCGACTAAATCCTAGACAATTAACCGATTATATGAATTCGGAAATTAAGGATGAAACAGATTATACTGGCTTGGCGGCTGAAGAAGCAATTAAAAAAACCGTTAAAAAGAAAAGAAGATTCTTTTGGTAAAAAAAAAATTATTATGTTTGAAGTAGAAAAAAATTTAGAACCGGATATTACCCTTGTTTGTAAGTTAGACAAAGAAGGGAAAATAAAATTTATCAATAAAGCATACACCGATATAACCGGCTTTTCTGAAAAAGATTTGATTGGCGAAAGCCATGAAATTATTCAACATCCCAAAATGCCTCAAGTTGTATTAAACAGCGCTTGGAAAAATATTAATAATGGAGAACATTATTATTTAATCAGTAAAAATATCACCAAAAATGGTGAATATTTTTGGACCGTTGCGGATATCACTTCAAGGGTGAATGAAAATAAATCAAATGGTATCTATATTAGAAGAAAATACTTGCCTTCAAATATTAAACAAGAGATTTCAAAATTGTATGATATATTATTTGGTATCGAAAATAGTGGAAATGGCATAGAAATTGCAGAGAAATATTTAAAAGGTTGGTTGGAAGAAAGAGGATATAACAAATTGGAAGATTATATCATTGCCCAATTTAACGGAGAAAAAAAACTGAGAGAGTATATAACAACAGAAGTTTCCGATAAAGAGTTATTATCTACTGACCCAAATGAAATGGATATAGATGATATCTTAAAATTTGTAAAAAAGAAAAAACGAAAATTTTGGTTTTAAAATTTAATCATTATGACTATTAACAATAAAAATATGGGTAAATCAAAAAATTGCTTACAATTAGATCCCGCCAGGAAATTTAAAATACGAGTCAATCCGGAAGGTAAAATTTTATTTGTAAATAATTATTTTACTGAATTTACCGGCTATAAAGTCCATGAATTAATTCTAAAAGATTTTTCGACGCTCTTTGATCAAGATACTCCCAAAATGGCTATGAATAATATCTTGCATATGATTGAAAATCAAGATAAGAGTTATTTCTTTTATAAAGGAAAAAATAAAGATGGTGAGTGTTATTGGGGCTTTGTAAAATCCATTCAAAATTTTGATGAAGAAGGAGCATTTAAAGGTTATAAATTTGAGGTAAAAATGCTTCCTTTGGTAAGCATTCACAAAATTGATAATTTGATGGACATCTTACGCGAGATTGAAAAAAATGCAGGTGCAGTTGCAGCTGAAAAATATTTTGAGGGATATGTTGAAGAAAAAGGTTTTGATAATTACAAAGATTTTATTCTAAATGTTGTTGAAATTGATGAAAAGAAAGCCGATAAATATTTCGAAATTGATGCTGACGAAGAAAAACAAAAAAAGAAAAAAGGTTGGTTCTAAATCCATTTAAAAGTTTTACATTTTTCATCAAAAATTAAGTTTTTTGATGAAAAAATTTCTTTAATTTTGTCAAGGTCTGTTGGCTTGATTTTAAAAAATTTCTGGCCTTTTATTACCCATATTTGATCTACTTGATTTACTATCCAATTCACGTCATGGGATGAAAAAATTATAATTTTTCCTTCCTCCTTCAAAGACTTTAAAAGACCGAATATTTTAGCTTTATTCTCCAGATCGAGATGAGTGGTTGGTTCATCTAAGAAAATAACCGGAGTATCTTGAATAAGAGCTCTTGCAATCATAACCGTCTGCGCTTCACCGTCACTAATTTCATTAATATTTTTATCTAATAGATTTTCTATATTTAATTTCTGAACTACATGATCAATAATTAGATGATCGGCATCTTTTAATTGATCCAAAAATCCAGTAAACGGACTTCTCCCCATTTGTAAAATCTCATGTACCTTTAGATTTGAATTGGGTTTTCCCGTTAGCACTATAGAGATTTGAGAAGAAATTTTCTGTCGGGTTACTAACTCATTATTTATATAAATTTCTCCAGACAAAGCCGGTAAGCTTCCGGATAGTGTTTTCAAAAATGTGGATTTCCCTGCTCCATTCTTTCCAATTAGTACAATAAAACTTTCTTGTTTAACTTCAATATTTACCGGATGTTCCAATAAAGGTTTGTTATAACCAAATAATAAATTGGAAATTTTCAATTGCATAATAATTATTTAAAAATCACTTTTTGCAAATTTATAGATGGGGGCTCTTTCCATTTGATATTACAACCAATACTGGGTTTTTGCTCCTCATCTGGAATAGTTTTTCCTTCCAAGAGCAAATCCAAAGCTTTTCTTAGATCATTCCCTGTTAAAGGTTCATTATTTTTAGGAGTACTTGCATCTAATCTTCCTCTGTAAACCAATTGATCATCTTTGTCAAACAAATAAAAGTCAGGGGTACAAGCAGCTTTATACTTCTTTGCAACCTCTTGAGTTTCATCATATAGATAAGGAAAAGGATAACCAACTTTTTTTGCTTGCTCGGTCATCAGTTCGGGGGCATCTTGTGGATAATTTTCTACATCATTGGAACTGATGCCAACAAAACCAATATTTTTTGACATATATTTTTTTGCCAATTTCACAATTTCATTATTTATGTGTAAAACATATGGACAATGATTACAAATAAACATTACTACGGTTCCATTTTTTCCTTTTATATCATTATAAGAAAGCTTTTTTCCGGAAACCGTATCCAAAAGTTTAAAATGCGGTGCTTTGGTTCCCAAAGCCAACATATTTGAAGGAGTAGCAGCCATAATTTTTCTTGCTAAAATAATACTTTTATTTGTGTTTAAGTTTATTTTTATAATTAAAAACTTATTTTTGTAAGCATAAAAGATTAAAATTAAATGATAATTCATTCTGCAAAAAAGAAAGTAAGATTGCTTTCACGAATATTAAAAAAATTTGATATCAAAGAAATAATTATTTCACCCGGTTCAAGAAATGCTCCTTTAATTATAGAATTTACAG
>JALSTJ010000211.1 GCA_026983815.1 Flavobacteriales bacterium | reverse complement strand
AATTCACCATTATTTAACCCTTTCAACGCTTTTCACCCCTTCAATTGCTTTCAAATCTTTGATAACTTTTTTCAATATATCGGTATTTTTCACATAGAGCGAAATTTCTCCGTTAAAAACATTTGCCTGCGATTTTAGATTGATATTTTTCATTTCAAGATTTTCATCATCAGTAATCAAACGTGTAAGATCTTTTGCCATTCCTTTTCTATCCAAGCCCGAAATTTTCAGATGCACAATAAAATCGTGTTTGGTCGAATCTATCCAGCGCGCACTGATGATTCTATATCCGTAATTTGCATGTAAGTTTACAGCATTTGGACAATCTTTTTTATGCACTTTTATACCTTCGTTGATGGTCGTAAAACCAAAAATTTCATCTCCCGGTATCGGGTTACAACAGTTGGCGAGTGTGTAGTCCAATTGTTGTTCGTCAGGACCGAAAACTATCGTATCATAATTGATATTGACATTTTCGTCATTGACTTTGAAATCGGTAGGTTTTCTTCGGAGTTTTTTTCTAAAAAAATTATACAAAACATTGGATTGGGCATTGGCAAAATTTTTCAGCATTTTGTTGTCAATAATTCCCGCTCCTACGTTGTAAAACAAATCTTTACTGGTTTTGAGATTGAGAAAATTTACCAATTTATTGATGGTATCCTCATTGTATTTGAGTTTAAGTTGTTTGAGTTTGCGTTGTAAAATTTCTTTTCCTTCTTCGACAATATCATTTTGCTCTTGTTTGAGATAAGCTTTGATTTTCGATTTTGCTCGTCCGGTTTTTACAAAATCCAACCAGTTGAGTTTTGGAAATTGATTGGGGGAAGTAATGATTTTGACCACATCACCACTTTTTAGCGGGTAATTGAGTTGCACCAATTTTCCATTGACAATCGCTCCTCTACAATGTTTGCCTACTTCGGTATGTATGGCAAAAGCAAAATCCAATGGGGTAGCTCCTTTGGGCAGTGAAATAACATCGCCGTTTGGAGTCAGGACAAAAATTTCTTTGGTAAAGAGATTAAGCTTAAAATCTTCGATAAATTCTTCGGCACTTTGGTCTTGTGTTTCCAACAAATCTTTGAGTTTGTTCAACCAAGATTCAATCCCGATTTCTTCGTCTTCCCGATGTTTGTATTTGTAGTGTGCGGCATAACCTTTTTCGGCAATTTCATTCATTCGTTCGGAACGTATTTGCACTTCCACCCATTTTTTTTCGGGACCCATTACGGTGGTATGCAAAGCCTCGTAACCGGTGGATTTGGGTTGAGAAATCCAATCGCGCAAACGCGAAGGATTGGGTTTGAAATGGTCGGTTACTATCGAATATATTTTCCAAGCCAAAAATTTCTCATTTTCACGGTCGGATTTGTAAATAATACGTATGGCAAACTTGTCATAAACTTCCTCGAAACTTACTTTTTTTTCTTTGATTTTTTTGTAAATGGAAAAAATGGATTTGAAACGCCCGAGGATTTCAAAATTCAAACCTTCTTTTTGAAGTGAATCTTTAATAATATCGGTAAATTTTTGTAGATATTCACCGGCTTGGGCTTTGGATTCTTCGATTTTGCTTTCGATTTCTTTATAAATCTCGGGTTCGGTATATTTTAATCCCAAATCTTCCAGTTGATTTTTGATGTTATACAATCCGAGTTTATGAGCCAAGGGAGCATAGATATAAAGCGTTTCGGCAGCTATTCTTTCTTGTTTGTATCGTGGCATGGCATCCATAGTTTGCATATTGTGCAAACGATCTGCCAGTTTGATAAGAATTACACGAACATCATCATTCAACGTCAGAATCATTTTACGAAAATTTTCTGCCTGAATGGATATATTTTCGCCTTGAAGTTTTTGTATTTTAGTCAATCCCCTTACGATTCTACTAATCTTTTCGCCGAATTTATCATAGATTTCATCGTGTGTAATTTCGGTGTCTTCCACTACGTCATGCAAAAGTGCGGAAGCTATGGCAATAGCACCCAAACCGATATCATTGGCTACGATTTTGGCAACGGCAATGGGATGAAAAATATAAGGTTCGCCGGATTTTCTTCTTTGTCCTTCATGAGCATCTTTTGCCAATTCAAAAGCTTGACGAATAAGCGTTTCATCGTTTTTGTTGAGTTTTTGGTAGGTAGATGAAAGTAAATCGTCAAATGCCTTATTGATTTGTATCAATTCTTGTTTGGTATAGTCTTTTTGTTCGCCCATCAATTGATTTATTGGATCAGAAAATATCAAAAATACAAAAAAAACGGGATAAAAAAGTCTTTAATAAAAGATTTTAAAGGTTTGTAGGCAATCCTGTCCTAAATAAATTTAATTTTTACTTTTTCCATCGATGAAAAAGTAACAAAATCCCGATAGCTATCGGGGCTAGGCTGACGAGTATTTTTCTAAATTTTTTGTTCATTACACTAAACTGTCTGAACTCGGTTGAA
>JALSTJ010000210.1 GCA_026983815.1 Flavobacteriales bacterium | reverse complement strand
TAAAATTAATTTTTACAAGCCCAAATTTATAGATTATTTATTTACAAAAAATATTTACTCTGATTTTTTTTGAACAAATTATAAACAATCCAATTTTTACAGGCTTTATTTATCAATTTCGTTTAATTCAAAACAAATAACGTGCCAACTTATTTTCTAATCACAAAAACCGGAATATGTAATTGATGTCGTACTGAATTGATAGTCGTTCCAAACAAAATATCCTTTAAGAGTTTATGCCCGTGAGACCCTAAAACCAAGACATCTGCTTCAAATTTTTGTGCAATTTCAGGCAACGAAATTTTAGGTGAGCCATAACCGATTTGTGTCTGTACTTTATACCCCAAACCCCTTAATCTATCGGCATATCGTTCCAAAACTTCTTTATCCCTTATTGTTTCAAAATCACGAGATTCTTTATGGTGATAAATGGCGGGAATACTCTCTACAATATGCGTCAGCAAATATTCGGTTTCAGGTTTTCCCAAAGCCAAAGCATGTCGTAAGACTTCATTATCAATACTGGAAAAATCTAAGGCTATCATTATATTTTTATATACCGGAGCGACAAAATCGGTTTCGATATCATCTTTTGCGTGAACTTTTAATTCTTGTTTTTTCAAACCTTTTATCCAAGGCATAAATGTGATATAAAACAAAAGGGTTAAAACTGTAATTAATACCAATACAATCAATATTATCAGTAGAGGACTATGAATAATGGTAAACCAATTTTGTAATTCATTTATGACTAATAAAGCATTTAAAACAATAATTACCAAAGCGATAATCCAAGCAAAAATTTGAGTTGTTTTGGATATTACAAAAGCTTTCATCGTTTTTTTATGACTGACGAAGTGTATCAAAGGAATAACCGCAAAGCCGAGTTGCAAACTCAATACAACCTGACTGAATACCAATAATTTTCCGGTATATGACTCCCCGAAAATCAATATTACAAAGATAGCCGGCACGATTGCAAATGAACGCGTTATCATACGTCTTACCCAAGGTTGAATACGTAGATTAACAAAGCCTTCCATGATAATCTGCCCTGCTAATGTTCCTGTTATGGTTGAGCTTTGTCCTGCGGCAATCAAAGCAATGGCAAATAAAATCGGTGCTAAATTAGACCCTAGCAGTGGTTCCAACAATTTGTAAGCATCTTGTATTTCGGCTACATCAAACATTCCGGCTTTATAAAAAGTAGCGGCAGCCAAAATAAGGATAGCGGCATTCACAAAAAAGGCAAGATTTAAAGCAATCGCACTATCTATAAAATTGTATTTCAAAGCTTCTTTAATTCCTTTTGTACTCCAATCAAATTTTCGACTTTGTACCAGCGAAGAATGGAGGTATAAATTATGAGGCATCACAGTAGCACCAATTATTCCCAAAGCAATATAAAGAGCATTACTATTGGGTATTTTCGGAATAAAACCTTTTAGAATTCCGATAGCATCAGGCTGTGCTAAAAACATCTCAAACAAGAAAGCCAAACCGATGATAAAAACCAATGAGAGAATAAATGCTTCCATTTTACGCATTCCCTTATTGATAAGAAAAAGCAGTACAAATGTATCTAAAAAAGTGATTAAAATTCCCCAAATCATCGGTAAGCCAAACAACAAATTCAACCCGATTGCCATACCGATGACTTCTGCTAAATCCGTAGCAATAATAGCTATTTCTGCCAGTACATACAAAGCTAGATTGACGGGTTTTGGATAGGATTCTCTACAAGCTTGTGCCAAGTCCAAGCCACGCACAACACCCAAGCGAACGCTAAGACTTTGCAAGAGTAAAGCCATGATATTTGACATTAAAAGTACCCAAATCAACGTGTAGCCAAACTGACTTCCACCGGCTAAATCCGTAGCCCAGTTGCCGGGATCCATATAACCGACACTTATCAAATAAGCAGGTCCCATAAAAGCTAAAAGTTTTCTAAAAAATCCTTTCTTTTTTAGGGTATCAACACTGCTATGTACTTCTTCCAATGATTTTTTATTCATTTTGTAAACAATCTGATAAGTTATTTTTTTTGCAAAAGTAATTATTATATGGTTAGTATTTATCTATAAGGTTTAATATTTATTGTTTTATAACGAAATATCACATTGAGGCTTACCTTGATGTAGGAAATGAAATGAGTTAACCCGAATTACAAGACTTTAGAAAAAGTAGCATAAAATTTCTAACTTTTATAGATTGATAAATTATTTCTATTACAGACCAATGAATAAGCCTTTCGGCATACGAGGATTTTTCGTAAAATTTGAAGTGAATGGAACGTAAAACTGTCTGCTGTTTGAGGTTACGTTAATGTTATATTTAGAAAAATTATTCAACCGAGTTCAGACAGTTTAGTGAAATGAACAAAAAATTTAGAAAAATACTCGTCAGCCTAGATTTTTTGTTACTTTTTCATCGATGGAAAAAGTAATTAATAAAAACATAATTATTTGTATA
>JALSTJ010000209.1 GCA_026983815.1 Flavobacteriales bacterium | reverse complement strand
TCAATGGACAAACAGACTTAAATACAGTTTACTTGGATAATGAAAATCAATTGTTGATTAAGAAAGGGGGAGAAAGTGTATTTTATGGTAGTGGTGCTATTGGTGGAGTTATTTTTTTGAATCACCTGATGAATTTTTCCAAAAAATTTCAGTTTGAAAATAATTTTAATTATGGAAGTTATGATACCTATATCAATTCTACAAAACTCATTTATTCCAATTCCAAAATCTATTTAAATGGAATTTTTACAGGAAACTTTTCTAAAAATAATTATATTATACCCAAAATCCATCAATCCAATTTGAACGGTGAATACCAAGGTAAAAATTTTGGACTTAATGCCGGATATAAAGTGAATTTTCACAATCAAATTAACTTTCTTGCTGAATATAATTTTTTAAATAGAAATTTGAGTCAAATAAATAATACTTATCAAAAACCTAAGCTGATAACCAAAAATTATAGAAATCTATTGAGCTGGAAATATCATAACAAGAAATGGCTTAATCAATTATCAACTGCTTGGTTACAAGAATTTTACAAATATTTTCACGACAAAAGCAAAGTAGATTTTACGAATAATCAAGCACAAAATTTTTTTTTAAAAAACGAATCCTTTTACCATACTAAAAGAAAATATGAAATAATTTTCGGGCAGAGTTTTCAACATACAAAAGGTATTGGTGATGGTATTGGGAAACATTTTCAAAATACTTTGGCAATTTATGGCAGTGTTAGATATCATACCCGGAAAATCTTCGGAAAAATCAGTTTAAGAAAAGAATGGAACACACTTTATAAAATCCCTTTACTTGCTTCATTGTGGTTTAGTAAAAAAATAGGAAATTATCAGTTCGGAATGAATATATCCAACAATTTTCGTTCTCCTACTTTCAATGATTTGTATTGGAGTCCCGGAGGAAATCCCAATTTAAAACCGGAGAAAAGTTATACCATTGAAGCCGATCAATCCATAAAAATCAATTCTTTTAAAGCCGATTTGAATCTTTTTTTTATTAAAAGTCATGATCTGATTCAATGGCAACCTGTTACGCAAAATTTTTGGCAACCAATTAATGTTCAACAGGTTATATCTAAAGGAGTGGAAATTTCAATGAGCAAAAAAATTATTTTCTCCAAAAAAAATTATTTGAACATACATGCAGCATATACTTTCCAAAACGTAACGGATAATAAAAGCAATTATGCCTTAACCTATATTCCTACACATCTGGGACAAATTAATATTCTTTATTCTAACAAGAAATTATCGGGAGAATGTATTGCAAGATACACAGGAAAAGTATATACAACTACCAGTAATACATTGTTTCTTGAACCTTATTTATTAACAGACTTAAAATTTTCTTATCAAATAAACCATTTTTTAGCTTTAGGAGTGGGCGTTTTCAATCTAATGAATACTTATTATGAAACCTATCCTGCACATCCACAACCCGGACGGAATTATCACTTAAATATTAATATAAAAATACAATAATTATGAAAAAAAACAGTTTATTAACATTATCATTTCTACTGATTTTATTAGGATTTCAATCCTGTAAAAAAGACAATCCCCCCATGCATGAAAGTGAATTTAAAGATGGCATATTTGTCGTCAACGAAGGTCAATTTACTCATAACAATGCTTCTTTGAGTTTTATTGACAAAAATTTAAATGACATCAAAAATAACCTTTATCATGATATCAATGGACAAGATTTGGGTGATCAAGCGCAATCCATGAGCTTTACAGATGATAAAGCTTATATTGTAGTTACCAATTCCAATAAAATTGTAGTAGTCAATAAAGAAGACATGAAATATCAAAGTACCATAACCAATCAATTGGCAAATCCTCGTTATGTAGATTATACCGATGGAAACCGATCTTTTGTAAGTTGTTGGGGCGATCCAAGTGATTCATCTGATGATTATTTGGCGATAGTCAATACACAAAATGATGTTGTAACTGACACAATTCATGTATCTGTTGGTCCCGAAAAACTGATTTCCAATGAAGATTATCTTTTTGTTGCAAACAAAGGCGGCTGGGGTACCAACCATATTGTTACGGCAATCAATCTGGCTACTTTAAACAAAGATGCCGAAATTAATGTAGGGGATCGTCCCAATTCAATGGTTATTAAAGATGGTATCTTATGGGTTCTAAGTAGCGGAGAACCTGCTTGGACAGGAAATGAAACCGCCGGAAAACTTAGCAAAATCGATATCAATACCCTTAGTGTTTTACAAGAGTTCACATTTGATACGACCCAACATCCCGACCATTTAAGTTTGGATGATGATAACCTGTATTTTAATATCGGAAATGATGTTTATCAAATGGATAAAGATGCTACAAGTTTGCCTACTACTCCCTTTTTGACTTATGACGGTATTGCTATATACAATATGGAAACCAATGATGGAAAACTATTTATTTCCGATGCCAAAGACTATCAAAGTGAAGGTGATGTA
>JALSTJ010000208.1 GCA_026983815.1 Flavobacteriales bacterium | reverse complement strand
AGCGTCGCGGTCAAAATGACTGATGGTCCATTTCCTTATAATTTTGTTGCAGAAGCAAATTTATCGGTAGCAAAAGTAGAACTCAGAAACAAAGATACCGGAGAATATGTAGTGGTTCATGATCATAATGCTACTGTAAATATTGCTAATTACAGAAACGGAGAAACTGTAGAAGTATCTCACCAAGAAGTTCCCAACGGAACCTATGATCAAGCCAGAATAACTATTTCCGGTGCAGAAGTAACTTTAAACAACAATCAAACTTATAATGCAAATATTTCTTCTGCTCAAACTATTGAAGTTCCTATCCAACCCGAATTAACAGTTGATAATTCCTCAGAAGATCAATTGCTTTTAGATGTAGATTTATCTGACAGCTTTACATTTAGCGGACCTTTTGGCGGATGGATCAGTTCTATATCTCAAATTACGGGAATAAGTAGTTTTAATGCAGATATAAGAGCCACTAATTTGTCTGAAACCGGAAGTATATCAGGAACTGTTATGGATTCCAACGGACCTGTTGCCAATGCAGAAGTAACTGTATCTTATGACTATACAGGTGATGGAAATCCTGACACAGTTGTTGCAGTTACCGATGAAAATGGCAAATACAAAATAATTGGTTTGCCTCAAGGAAATTATCAAGTAGAAGTAGAAACCCAAAGTCAAACCGATCAAGATAGTTGCAGTGTCAGTGTTAGACATGATAGCAATGTAAATTTTGTCTTACCTTAAATTTTTATAAGAACTTATTTTTTTAAACGGGCAGAAATACTGCCCGTTTTTTTATTAACCGGCTTAGAATTTAAAGGATTGAAATAACAAAAAAAATCGATTTTTTATAACTTTAAATCTATGGAAAATTCCTATCAAGATACTTTTTTGCATTGGCAACTTCTATCTTTTTCGAAGCACTAATTGGAATTATAGAGAAATACTAAATAATTTTGAATTCTTTAATTTAAGATTAATGATTTAAAAAGTTCTTTAATTGAGAAGCAAAATCGTCAAAAGCAGAATATCTGGTTCCCGTAAAAATAGGTTTTACTCCTAATTTTTTTAAGGTTGATGCCGTATAAGGTCCGAAACACACGAACTTTAGATTTTTAAATTTATGCTTACCTATTAAAAAATTCAGTGCCTCTGCTTCACCTCCACTAGTTAATGCTATATAAACATTTTTATCATTGACAATTGCATCAAACCTTTGCATATCAAAATTTTCTATAGGTCGGGTTATATATCCATCCATACGAATAACTTCTGTAAATTTCTTCAAATTTGAAATCAGATCAGGGATAATTGAAGGTTCACGAATGCTTTTTACTTTTGGAGCAACCACTACTACTCGACTCAGATTTTCTAGTAAAGATAATTCTTTAACAATTCCTTGTGTGCCGGATTCACTTGGTATAATAGCAGATTTAAAACCAAAATCCATTAAATATTCTTTATCTTTTCCTATGGTAACAAATCTGATGTCCTTTAATTTATTATAAGGAAGTTTTGCATATTTCCAATGAAAAAACCAAGTCTTGATGGCATTTCTGCTGGGTAAAATTACATAATCAATCGAATTTATTTTTTCAAAAATGGATTTAAAGTTACTATTGAAAAAAATTTCAGTAGTTATTACCGGAAATTGGATTGTTTGAAAATCATTTTTTATCAAAACATTTTTCAGCCGATGATTATAAATTTCGGGAGCTGTAACAAGCATTTTATTCATCATCCAAAATTTAATGTTTGGGGCAATTGGCAATAATCGTCTCCCCGCCTCTGGTTTTGTCACCAATAATAACATACACTTCAGTTCCCAGCGGGAGAAAAACATCTACACGGGAACCAAACTTGATGAAACCGGCATCGGCACCTTGTGTAACTTCTTTTCCAACTACAGAATAATTTTCAATTCTACGAGCAACAGCTCCGGCAATTTGTCTAAACATTACGGGACCAACCTCAGGATTATCAACCACAATTGTTGTTCGTTCATTCAGTTCCGAAGATTTGGGATGCCATGCTACCAGATGTTTTCCTTTGTAATATTTACTATATACAACTCGTCCACCTACCGGATAACGTGTAGCATGCACGTTTAAGGGAGACATAAAAATAGAAATTTGTAAACGTTTATCCTTGAAATATTCCGGTTCAAAAACCTCCTCAATTACAACCACTTTACCATCAACCGGAGCAATCACTTCTGTAGGTTTGGTTTTTGCAAATCGCTCTGGAAAACGAAAAAAATAAACGATAAGCATAAATAAAATCATGGATATCATGGTCAATGACCATTTAAGCCATTCGATATTCACATGTTGATGCAATAGATAATTAAAGGTCATAATTATCAAAAAAGACCAAGCAATAATCCGATATCCTTCTTTATGTAAATTCATTTTATTGAACAATCAAAATATAAGCCCATACAAAGGGTATTACTAAAATAAAACTATCCAAACGATCTAAAATTCCTCCATGACCGGGAATTATTCTTCCCGAATCTTTCACTCCAGCCAATCTTTTGAACTTAGACTCTAATAAATCTCCAAGCGTGCCAAAAATAACAATTATTATTGACAAAACCGTAAATTTTAACAAAGTAAAACCTTCAGCAAAATTAAAAAATTTAAATAAAAGAAATCCGGTTATTAAGCTTCCAATCAATCCTCCGACAACTCCTTCAATAGTTTTCTTGGGCGAAATCTTTTCAGCCAATTTATGTTTTCCAAAATATTTTCCCGTAAGGAAAGCAAATGTATCGGATGCCCAAATAATGATAAAAATGGATAACAAAAGCTTATTTTCAATCAATTGAGCCAGCGAAAACGGAATGGCTATATAGATCAATGACAATAAAAGTTTGGAAAGAATATCTAAGGAAAAACGTTCAAAAATAAAATAAATAAATAAGGTATAAACAGTGATAATCACAAACCCAATAATAATTAATAAAATCTTAATATTCTCATAATGGGAGAACAAAAAGAAACCGGCAAAAATAGTTAGTGCAGGAAAAAAAATCGAATTAAAATGAATCTGAACCAGCTTGGTAAATTCTACCAAAGAAAAAGTCATAAAAACTAATAAAAGCAAAGATTTTGCCTGTTCATCTTGCAAGGCAAACAAAACTAACAAAACATAGAGCAATCCGAAAAAACTTCGTTTGAGTAACTCATTCATTATAAAAAATATTCAAACTTTAGAAAAAGTTTATGAAAGTGCAAATTTAAGCATTTAGTTTTAGAACAGATAATCAAAAGAAATAAAAATCATCTTTCTATAAGAAATAAAGAAGCATCCATCCAAAATAGCCCTTCTTCTTCAGCTTCTTTTTTCTTAAACTTGGAAAAACTTTGAATGTTGGAAGGATATTCCTCATACTTTTTATTGATTTTTTCCAATGCTTCACGTTTGTCCTTAACTATTTGATCCGTTGTAGTTATAAAAATACGTTTATGCGGAAGTTCATTATTTCTATAATTCAAAATATTTTTTGAGGAAACCAGAATAGCACCTTCTTCGGCAATGAGATATTCGCATCCTCCAATCAAAATACCATTATTTTCAATTTTTGAAGTTACAGGTAATTTGAGTTTAATCAAAAAATGATAATATCCTCTATCAATGGCCACAAAACGATCTTCATTCAATAATTTTAACAATCCTTTCAATTGATTTTGAAGTTCTTCCATATTTTCCGGATAAAAGAATTTTCCTCCGGCTTTTTTATAATTTACAACAAACATCTCATCAAGAGGCAAATTCATCCGGGTTTCTTCTGCTTCTTTTTGAATTTTGTTATAATCCTTCTTATTGGAAGAAAATAAGTTTTTAAAAAATTGCATTATTTAAAATTATTAAACAAAAAATATTATTTTTATTGCAAATATCATAAAAATTTATGATAAAAACACAGTTTTTTAAATAATTTAATTTTAAATAAAAAAAACCAGTATTAAACCGGCCTTTTTTGTAATCTATTTATGTGATTCTTTTTCATTTTTGGACTGCTCTCCTTGTGCTTCGGAAATATCACCGGATTTCTTATTGAAATCTTTATTTTTATTTGTTTTATCAAAAGGTCTTTTTCCAAAAATTTCTTCCAAATCTTCTTTGAAAATTACTTCTTTTTCCAATAATTTTTCAGCCAATTTTTTAAGTTTATCTTTATTTTTGGATAGCAATTCTTTAACTCGCTGATACTGACCTTCAATCAATTTAGAAATTTCCTCATCAATTAATTCCGCTGTTTTTTCACTATAAGGTTTCGTAAAACCATATTCTTGTCCGGTAGAATCATAATAAGTCAAATTCCCTATTTTTTCATTCAAACCATAAATCGTAACCATCGCACGTGCTTGTTTGGTTACCTTTTCCAAATCATTTAAAGCTCCGGTAGAAATATTTCCAAAAATAATTTCTTCTGCCGCACGTCCGGCTAGTGTTGCTGCAATTTCATCCAACATTTGTTCTTTTTCAACCAACAATCTTTCTTCAGGCAAATACCAAGCAGCTCCAAGCGATTGACCTCTTGGGACAATAGTTACTTTCACCAATGGATGTGCATGTTCCAAAAGCCAGCTGGCAGTGGCATGTCCGGCTTCATGATGCGCCACCCTACGTTTTTCTTCGGGTTTGATCACTTTATTTTTCTTTTCCAATCCCCCAATAATTCGATCTACAGCATCCAAGAAATCTTGTCTATCTACTTTTTCTTTGTTTTTCCGAGCAGCGATTAAAGCGGCTTCATTACAAACATTGGCAATATCGGCACCGGAGAAACCGGGCGTTTGCTTGGCAAGAAAATCCACATCTACATCATCGGCAAGTTTTAAGGGTTTGAGGTGAACTTGAAAAATTTCTTTTCTCTCGTTCAAATCCGGTAAATCAACAAAAATTTGTCTATCAAAACGTCCGGCTCTCAATAAAGCTTTATCCAAAACATCGGCACGGTTGGTTGCTCCGATTACTATGACATTATCTTTACTGCCAAAACCATCCATTTCAGTAAGCAACTGATTCAGTGTATTTTCTCTTTCATCATTTCCACCGGTAATATTATTTTTTCCTCTGGCACGTCCAATTGCATCAATTTCATCTATAAATATAATAGAAGGAGATTTTTCTTTAGCTTTTTTAAACAAATCTCTTACCCTTGACGCTCCCACACCAACAAACATCTCTACAAAATCAGAACCCGAAAGAGAGAAAAATGGTACTTTTGCTTCACCGGCAACTGCTTTTGCCAAAAGGGTTTTTCCTGTTCCCGGAGGTCCTACCAATAAAACTCCTTTCGGAATTTTACCTCCCAATTTGGTATATTTATCGGTATTCTTTAAAAAATCAACAATTTCTTTGACTTCCTCTTTTGCTCCTTCTAATCCTGCTACATCTTTAAAAGTAGTCTTTTCTTTTTTATTGGCATCATAAAGTTCTGCTCTGGATTTTCCAATACTGAAAATTCCTCCACCACCGCCACCGCCCGGACCGGCAGCACCACCTGACATGCGTTTCATGAGATAAAACCAAAATCCTAATATTAATATCCAAGGCAATACATTTACCAAGAATCCGACGAAATAATCGGTATTGGTTTTATAACGATAAGTGATGTCTATTCCATTTTTCTTGGCTTGTTCCAATTTTTTCTCGAAATTTTGCAAATCACCAATTTCCAAAATATAATCCGGAGTTGTAGGGTTGGAAAAAAATCCTTTTTCCGATGGTTTATTGGCAGCTTCACTTTTGGCTGCATCTGTAATGTAAATATTTGCCAAATGCTTGTTTTCTATAATTACTTTATTGATTTTTCCTTTTTCTAGTAGATCTTCAAAGCGATTATAAGTAAGCACACGATCATCTTTGTTTTCACCTTGATTGACCATTACCAAAAGGATAAGGGCAGATATGGCTAAATAGATCCAAAAAACATTAAACTTGAATTTGGGTCTTTTTTCCAAAGGATTTTTTTTGTTTTTATTTAGATTGTTTTGTTTTTCTTTATTTGTCATACTCAATTCGTTTTTTAATTAATCGACACCCAATTGCATCACTTTTGCATCTCCCCAAAGTTCTTCCAAATTATAATATTCCCTTGTTGATTTTTGCATAACATGAACCACTATATCCACATAATCCATCAATATCCATTCGGCTTTATCTTCTCCTTCTATATGCCAAGGTTTTTGTTGTAAGTTTTTACTAACAACTTTTTTTATGGAATCAGAAATCGCTTGAACTTGTGTATTGGAGGTTCCTTCGGCTATAATAAAATATTGGGTTACTGCATTATCAATATTTCTTAAATCCAGAAGTGTAATATTTTTCCCTTTGACTTCTTCTATTCCTTCAATGATTTTATTGATTAAAGTATCGGTATTTATTGTTTTTGTCATATATTCGTAATAAATTTAAGTGCAAAAATAAGTTTTTTTATTCATATGAATCCTATCAATTTTGATACCATAATATCAACGAATGATTTTCTGAAAAGTTACGCAAAAAAAAATAAATTACCCGATTTTTTTTACGTGAGAACCAATCAGCAAACAAAAGGAAAGGGACAACGGTCAAATATTTGGAAATCAGAATGTTGCAAAAATATTCTAATTAGCTATTATGTAAGATACAAGCTTCCTGCTAAAAAAAATTTTTTGCTCAATCAAATTGTGTCGGTAAGTTTGATAGATTTTTTGCAAAAATTTAACATCCCTGATTTAAAAATAAAATATCCCAACGACATTTTGTCAGGTTATTATAAAATTGCAGGAATTCTTATTGAAAATACAGTTTATAAAAATCAAATTCACGAAAGTATCATAGGAATTGGCATGAATGTCAATCAAGAAAATTTTAAAGACTTACCATTTGCCACTTCAATGAAATTGATTACTCATAAGGAATATGATTTGAATTCTCTATCTTTGGAAATAAAAAAATTTTTGAAAAAAAACTTTTCAGCCAATGAGAAATCTATTAAAAATAAATATGAAAATTTTCTATATAAGCCCGAAATATATCCTATAAAATAAGAAAACGAATGATGCAGTTGGAAATTGTTAAATATCAAAGTCATTTACAAAAAATTTGGGATGATTTTATTCCCAAAACTTCTCGTGGAACCTTTTTGCACTTGAGAAGATACTTGGATTATCACGCTAACAGGTTTGAGGATTATTCACTTATGTTTTTCAATGGTGCCAAATTAATAGGCGTCTTGCCGGCTCATCGAAAGAATGATCAAATTTTTTCTCATAATGGCTTGACTTATGGAGATTTTTTAATAGACACAAATATCTTTATCGATAAGAAAATAGAGCTTGTCAAACAGGCATTACTTTTTTTAAAGAAAAAAGGATTTAAAACCTTGGATATTAAAACAGTCCCGGAAATTTTTCACAGACAAACCGACCAATCCAATGAATTTATTTTTAATGCATTGGGAGGAAATATCCAAATGTTAATGCCATTTTTTGCGTTTGAAAATTCGAATTATTCCCCCAATAGAAACCGAAAAAGAAGCATCAGAAAAGCTCTGAATTTTGAATTGAAAATTTATCAAAATAATAAATTGATTGATGATTTCTGGATATTGGTTCATCAAAATTTAAAAAATAGATATCAAGCCCAACCGGTTCATACAATTGAAGAAATCCGCTTGTTGATGCAAAGATTCCCTGAAAAAATTCTTTTGTTTGGTCTTTGTAAAGAACAAGAGCTTAGCAGTGGAGCTTTGGTATATTTATTTGATGGAACTTTACATTTTCAATATGTTCATTCCACGCTACAAAAAGATTCAAGAAATGCTGTTGATTTTTTGATAGATCAAATCTTTAGTCAATATCAAGATAAATATAGATATTTTAGTTTGGGGAGTTCGCAAGTAGCCCCTGATCAACTCAATAAAAGTTTGGTATATTGGAAAGAAAGTTTTGGTAGTAAAATTTTCAATCAGTATTTTTATAGTTTTAATTTACAAGAAATAGATTTAACCAATGAAATTCTATTATGATTAAATTTCTCGATTTAAAACAAATCAATCAAGCATATGAAAATGATTTTGGGAATAAATTTCGCAAATTTATTTCCAACGGATTCTATATAAATGGTAAAGAAGTTAAACAATTTGAAAATAATTTTGCAAAATATTGTCAAACGAGTTTTTGTATAGGAACCGGAAATGGACTGGATGCCATTCGTTTGATTTTTGAAGCTTATAAAATTTTAGGAAAACTTAAAGAAGGAGATGAAGTTTTAGTGCCTGCCAACACCTATATTGCCAGTTTTTTGGGTGTGAGTCAAGCCGGTTTGATTCCTGTTCCGATAGACATTCATCCTGACACATTAAATATTAATACGGAACTTATTCCACAAAGTATCACTTCCAAAACAAAAGCCGTTATGCCGGTGCATTTATACGGTCAAACCGTTGATATGGATGAAATTTGGAAAATGGCAAAAGTTTATAACTTATTAATCATAGAAGATGCTGCACAAGCACATGGAGCAAAATTTGGAAATAAAAAAGCAGGAAATCTAGGCGATGCCGCTGCATTTAGTTTCTATCCAACAAAAAATTTAGGAGCTTTGGGCGATGCAGGCGCCGTTACTACTAACGATGAAGAATTAGCTGAAATTGTCCGTGTTTTGGGCAATTACGGACAAAGAAAAAAATATATCAGTGATTATAAGGGATTTAATTCACGATTAGATGAAATACAAGCGGCATTTTTAAATATAAAATTGCCTTTTTTGGATTATATCAATTCAAAAAGAAAAGAACATGCCCAATTTTATTTAAATAACATTCAAAATCCAAAAATAGAATTACCTACTACCCTATTTACTGCTGACCATGTTTATCATCAGTTTGTGATACAAGTGCAAGGAGAAAGAGAAAAGTTTAGAAAATATTTGTCAGACAATGAAATTGAAACCATAATTCATTATCCCTTGCCAGCACATCGTCAGAAAGCTTATCCTGAATTTGATACAGTCTACGCGCCTGCTACTGATTATAGTATGAAAAGAATTGTCAGTATTCCTATTCATGAAAAACTAGAAAAAGAAGAATTGGAATTTATTGTAGAAAAAATCAATAAATATTGAATAGATTAAAAAAAATATTAATAGATAACATTTGGCTTAAAATATCTGCATTCAATTCTTTAGGGGTATTGAGTCGTGTATTAAGTGGTTGGATAATCAATAAACTTATAGCGATTTACATTGGGCCGCAAGGAACAACTTTGAGTGAACAGTTGCGTAATTTTTTGCAAACCATTGAAGGATTTTCAACATTGGGCATTCAAGAAGGCGTTACCAAATATGGAGCAAAATATCAGAACAATTCCAAACAATTGACATCTTTTTTATCTACCTCCTATAAAATTGTTTTAATAACTTCATTTTTTTTAGGCATATCTATTTTCGTTTTTTCCAAAACTATCAATCAATTGATTTTTCCGGAATATAGCTTTCATTTCATCATCAAACTAACAGGAATTCTCTTGCCTATATCTGCAATAAATATTGTAATTCAAGCAATTATCCGTGGATTTCAAGAATATAAAAAAATTACCTATATCAGTATTACTTCAAATTTTTTTACTGCGCTGATAGCATTATATTTAATTTATAATTTTCATTTAACCGGTGCTTTGATTTTGGTTTTAATAACACAAATCATCAGTTTTGTTGTCAGTTTATTTTATCTGAGAAAAGATATCAAAAAAATCCTTAAAATTTCATTTAATAACACCGACAAAAAACATTTCCAAAGACTCTTTGCTTATATCATTATGGCAATGATCAGCTCAGTGATTGTTCCTATTTTTACAATTTTGATACGAAATCTTATTTTCGAACATTATTCGGGAGATTTGGGCATACATGCAGGATATTGGGATGCTGTAAAAAAAATTTCTGGATTATTTATAAGTTTAATCCTGCCGGTTTTCGGTTTATATTACTATCCACGTTTGGCAAAAATTCATACTAATATCGAACTGAAAAAAGAAATAAAAAAATTCTTAAAACAAATTGTTCCATTTTTTAGTATTGGAATTTTGCTACTTTATTTACTACGTTATTGGGTAATATTATTGTTTTATTCCAAAGCATATCTTCCTTCTGAAAATTTGTTTCTTTGGCAAATATTCGGCGATTATTTAAGGGTTCTTTCCATGACCCTTGCATTTCTGATGCTTGCCAAAGCTCATGTCAGAAAATATCTTATTATGGAGATAGGTTTTTGGCTGGTTTATTATATCTCAAGTTATATTTTACTAAAAAAATACCAACTATATGGCATTACCATTGCTTACTTTATCAGCTATGTATTTTATCTATCCGGATTAATTTTTATTTATAGAAAATTTTTATTTAACAAGAAAGAAATTTTAATCAAATAACAAAAAATTATATTATATTTGAAAAAAAATAAATTTATGGGATTTTTTAATAAAATATTTGGAGGTCAAGAAAAACCATCCAATGAAAACCAAAATATTTTTCATACAAATACCTTCAAATATGGATTAGGAAAAGTACAACTCACCAATTCAACCCAATTAAGCATAGATGTTATTCTGGCTATGGCCGAGTTTGAAAAAATTGCAAAACAACAAAACCAAAAATTTTCATATAAAGTGATGTATAGTCACTTGATAGGTGAAAATTTATTAACAGTTCCTTTGGTTTTTCAAATAAACGATGAAAAATATTCTGTTTATTTTATATATAACAGAAATGACTTGGCTCAATTTAATAATGTAAAAAAACACATTTCCAAAACTCAATATCCAAATCTTATTTATTTTAGTGCAATACCGGTAACAATAGAAGTAGAACCTGTTTCAGCCTTAGCACCCATACAATTGGGGCATTTTTTGGTTGATTTGCAAAACAAGCCCAAAGGAACATATGCAATGTGGTGGGCAACCCAAGAAGATCCGATTTTTGAGGAATCTAATACTTATACCTGGCTTACCGGATTATATGAAGTAAGTAATGGTTATGAAACTTATCTTAATGGATTTCTATTATATAGTTTGGGAATCGACAAAGGGAAAAATTGGCAAAGAATCAGTTTACCCGAAAAAAATCATACATTTCCATTAATAGGTCCTGAAAATACCTCTATACTATTGGACGTTTCACAAGAAAAGGGTATTCGCTTTTTATTTCCAGTAAATAAAGTATCAAAATCATATGTTGAAACTATTTTAAAAGGATTAGTTGCCAATTTTATTGTTTTTGTAGCACAATTGAAAAAAAGTAACCTACCAATGGATGAAGAAAAAGACCCCAATGGATATGATTGGTTTAATTTTATGAGTAGAGTTGTAAAAAAAGAAAAAATATCGGCTCAAGACACCAATGATTTACAAATAGGTGTCGTTGAATATGATTGAGGATGCTATTTTTATTGTTGATATTCTTTTATTGCATGACAAAACAACATGATAAAGAGATATTGTTAACACCTAAAAGTAGAAATTTCATATATAA
>JALSTJ010000207.1 GCA_026983815.1 Flavobacteriales bacterium | reverse complement strand
GTTTTTTTGCCGTTGTTGATACAGCAGCAAAAGCAAAATACCAAAAGCAATACCCAAAAAAAAGCTTAGGAGTTTTTTCATTGAGTCGAAAATATTTTTATGTTAAAAGTAATAAATTTTCGGGAGTTATGTTGAAAGCTTTGTTTTATTTTATAAAAATTTAAGATGTTTTTTTCTTTTGATAAGTATAGGGGTAAGGTTCGGGAATATTCATTTGTCAGCAGGTCTGTGAATAAACTGATATGGATTTCCTTTTTTGTCGGTTATTGAGGTTTCTGAACTTAGGTGGTAGGAAATAAAATTGTAATTATATGAAACATTGTGGGTTTTTATTGTTGTAAACGTATGAAAATTTTTTGTTTTTGGAATTGCAGCATTTTTGGTTGTAAAACATTATTTAAACCAACAAATATTCATTCTTTTATTCTGTTTATTATATCCATTCTTTCATGTAATATTCTTATGATTAATGTTTTACTGTCAATTTGTTTGTAAAAAATAATATGATATTCTACTTTGTAGCCCCTTAAACTATTTAAAATATTAGAATAATCTTTTCCTATTTGAGGGTTATCCGCTATAAATTTGCAGTTGTCAATTAGCGTATTATAATATTTGTCTGCTTGTTTTTCTGACCAAGTATAAAATGTATATTTCCAGATACCGGATAAATCTTCAATCGCTTTGTTTGATAAAAAATATTTAGCCATTTTCATTGGCTTTTAGTTTTTGTAAATGCGATTTCGGATCAAAATTTTTATTAATGCCACTTTCTATACCTTCTTCAATGGCTTTTTGCAAAACGATTGCTTTATTTTCTTCTTGTTCAAGTAATCTAAGTGCGGCTCTTACAATTTCACTGACATTTTTATATCTCCCCGAATGTAGTTTGTCTTGTATAAATTTATCAAAATAGCTTCCTAATGATATGGATGTGTTTTTGGACATAACAATTATTTTTCTACAAAAATACCAATTTTTGGTAATAATTACAAATTCTTTTTTAGTTCCCCGCTACCACATGATTGTATCGTATGGTTTTATCTTTATAAAACGTCCATATTATCTTACAAGCTCTTTTCTTTTTGACAAAATGACAAACTATCAACCACTTTAAAATTTACAAAGTGTAAACCTTCCGGATTTTAAAATTTATATATGCGACTTGGGTTTCAAATATAATATTTTTTCTTAATGTTTTTTGTTTTATTTTTGAATTTACAATACGAGGAGATTTGTGGCTAGCGGTTTTTTCTCCCTTTTAATAAAATTACCAATGTAATTTTCATTGAAAATAATTATTTAAGGCTTTATAAAAAAGTATAACATTCTTATAAAAATTGCATAGATATATAACCCTAAAAATAACGAAGGGAAATAAAACCTATCCTCTATCTCTTTTCTGGTAATTGTTTTATTTTTCCTTATAATCCTATAATAGAATAGAATAAAATAAGAACCCTAAATAACCATTCCATAACCCATTGCATATTTATTGTTTTTTTTGATACTTACTTATATTCATTATTTTATATTTGGATCCATCAATCATAATTTGTTTAATAATATATGAATTTTTTATAAACAAAGTGTTGTAATCTGTAAATAAATATTGCCAAAAAGAAGGAAATTTTAACTTTTCATCAGGATTATAGGTGCCTAAATTAATAATATGGCTCAAATTCACATCTTTATTTGAGGGATAATAGCTGTATAATAAAACTTGTTGATTTAAACTATCAATTTTTAATACATAATTGTTTTCTTTAAATAGCAAACTATCAACACTCAATAAATATTTTTCAAATTCATCTCTATTTGGCAAACGTTTATGTTTTCTAATAAAAAATGATGGATAATGATTAATGTTATACTTAAAAGGGAGTTCATTATAAATAGTCATCAAATTTTTTTTAATTTTTATATATCGATAATATTGATAGCCAAAAATTGCTATTAAGATCAAAAATACAACAATAAATATTTTTTTTAACTTCATGAATAAATAAATTGATAGTTAAAATCATCCTGAATGATAATTTTTTTTTGATTAACTATTTCCCAACTTTTGGTTTTCATTTTTTCATTATTTTTTGTCGTTAAAATAATTTTGCATTAGTTGTTGTGTTTTATATATTTCATTTTATATGAGTTATCAGTATCACTGTTCCTAGGTGATTAGAGTTCATACTTGTAAAGATAAAAATTTAGTTGAAAAAAATCCTTTAAGCCGAAGGCAATAAATCCTGCCCTTGAAATTTATCCATCTGTGAAAGTTCATTGGCTAACTGCGGATGTTTAATCAAGAATTTTTGTAGCCAAAGTTTTAGTTCCAGTCTTTCGTGGGGTAAAAAGGATTGATAAGCTTTTTCCAATTCTTTTCTAAATAATTGTGGGTCAAAACTGACTTTTTCCAAGATAGTGAGTGTATAGTGATAGAAAGCTCTAGCCATGATCGTTAAGGTTTTTTCGGATATAAATATAACAATTTCATTGGTAATTTATTATATTTTTCTTGCTAAATTTTTGTTAAAAATTATCTTAAGTTTTAGATTTCAAGCAATAGATGGATTTGTTTAATTTATTATGTATTATTGTGTATCTTTGCAAAAAATAAAAAAATTGAATTTTCATGCAGTTATCCGAACAAGAAATCGTGAGGCGTCAGTCATTACAAAAATTAAGAGAATTGGGGATAGAACCTTATCCTGCAGCAGAATATAAAGTAACGGCAAGAATCAAAGATATTTTAAACAATTTTGAGAACTATCAAGGCAAAGAGGTTCAGATTGCGGGTCGTATCATGAGCAGACGAATCATGGGAAAAGCTTCTTTTGCCGAATTGAAAGATGCTACCGGAAGAATGCAAATATATATCAACCGCGATGAACTTTGCCCGGGAGAAGATAAAACCATGTATAATACGGTTTTCAAGAAACTTTTGGACATTGGGGATATTATCGGAGTCAAAGGCGAAGTGTTTAAAACCCAAGTAGGAGAACCTTCCGTAAATGTTAAGGAACTGACTGTTTTGACCAAGTCTTTACGACCGCTTCCCATAGTAAAAGTTGATGCGGATGGAAATGTTCACGATGCTTTTTCAGATCCCGAACTTCGATACAGACAACGTTATGTGGATTTGATTGTGAATGATAAAGTTAAAGATACTTTTATCAAACGTTCCAAAATCATCAATACGATGCGCAATTTCTTTAACGAACGTGGATATTTGGAAGTGGAAACCCCCGTGTTGCAACCTATTCCGGGAGGTGCCGCTGCCCGTCCGTTTATAACGCATCACAATACTTTGGATATTCCTTTGTATTTGCGAATAGCCAATGAGTTGTATCTCAAACGTTTGATTGTAGGCGGTTTTGATGGAGTATATGAGTTTGCCAAAGATTTCAGGAACGAAGGTATGGACAAAACCCATAATCCCGAATTTACCGTAATGGAATTATACGTGCCTTACAAAGACTACAATTGGATGATGGGTATGACCGAAGAACTTTTGGAAAAAGTTGCCAAGGAAGTAACCGGCGATACTCAAGTGAAAATGGGAGACAAAATTATTGATTTTAAAGCTCCTTATCCCCGTGTTCCGATTTTAGACGCTATCAAAGAACATACGGGCTATGATTTGCACGGAAAAACGGAAGAGGAGATAAGAGAAATTGCCAAAAAATTGGATATAGAAGTGGACGATACCATGGGCAAGGGAAAACTGATTGACGAAATTTTCGGTGAAAAATGTGAACATCATTATGTGCAACCGACTTTTATTACGGATTATCCCAAAGAAATGAGCCCGCTGACCAAAGCCCATCGTGAGAAGGAAGGGCTAACCGAACGTTTTGAATTGATGGTCAATGGGAAAGAATTGGCAAATGCTTATTCGGAGTTGAATGACCCTATTGACCAACGCGAACGTTTTGAAGAACAATTGCGTTTGTCTCAAAAAGGCGACGATGAAGCTATGTATATTGACCATGATTTCTTACGTGCTTTGGAATACGGTATGCCGCCTACTTCGGGAATTGGTATCGGAATTGACAGATTGACTATGTTCTTGACCGATAATGATAGTATTCAAGAAGTGATTTTCTTCCCGCAGATGAAACCCGAGAAAAAAACGATTGAACTAACGGATGATGAAAAAAAAGTATTCAATTTATTGAAAGAAAACCATCCCATCTCATTAAATACATTGAAAGAAAAAGCAGGATTGAGCAATAAAAAATGGGATAAATCTATCAAAGGTTTGAACAAGAAAAAATTGACAAAAGTAGAAAATACAGAAGAAGGGCTTATGGTTAAACTTCTAAATGATTAATAAACATTTTAAATATAATCTCCGATGAAAAATTGGAAAATATCAAGATATCTTTTCTTTCTAACGATCATATTTCTATCGATCTCATGTCGTCATCCAGAGAAAAAGACCTTGAAAAATGATTTTTGGATAAAAACCATTCCACAAGATGTAAGTTATTCTTTTAGAGTCAATAAAAAACTTTCTTTTAGCCGGATTCATTCGTCGGTGATTGCTCATTATTTAAATGAAACAGATAGGCAATATTTGGATCAACTAAAACCACAAATTCCTTTTACCTTTCATATTTTTCAAAAAGATCCCAGATTACAATCTTTTTTGTTTGTAGGACAAACATCACAATTTCAAAAGTTATTCAATCAAAAAGAACGTGATTATAATGGCGTTGCAATTTATCAATCAGAATTTAACAAACATAAATATTATGGTTTTCAACAAAATGGTATTGCTTGGATAACCAATCGTTCATTGCGATTGGAAAGTATTATACGAGAAATTCAAAATCCTAAACCGGTAGATACTTTGTTAAAAAAAGCCCATCAATTATTGGATGACAATTCGGATATGAATCTTATAATTTTTCCAAAAAACTTGCGGCAGGATCAATTTTCAACCACCTTATTAAAAATCAATCCGAATGAAATGGATGCTTTGGAAGCTTATGATATTGTTGATGCCGGCAAAGATTTATATACGGGTGTGGGATTGAAGCAGTCCCAAGATTTTATACAGGTTTTTTCCAATATTGACGGACTTCAAGACGGAAATTTTGCATTTGTTCCGGTTACGGTATCTCAATTTTCAATATTTTCAACTGATGATTTGGTAACTTTTTTAAAAAATTATGATCAATTTTCTCAAACCGAAAAACGATTTAGTGAGCAAAAAAAAGAAACTTGGGAAAGTCTCAAATCCATACTTTTGATGAAAGAAAATCACAATATAGCCATGATTTTAACTATGGATAATACTGAAGATTTTCTTAAAGATAAACCCTTGGAAGAAAATTTTATGAACTACCAAATCCGCCATTTATCCAATCCTTTATCTATTATTCAACGAATGGATAAACTTTTTCCTCAAATTACTTTAAAATACTTTCTTATCAAGGATGGTCATATCATTCTCACTGATAATATTTCTTATTTGCGAAAACTTATTGTCGATATTGATAATCATCATACTCTGGCTTTTGATGATTCTTTTAAACGAATTATGAATGAAAGTTCCAATCAACAACATCTGATTAATTTTTTGAAAAAAAATGGAAAATTTATTTATAAATCCTATGATTTTTCCAATGATATCATCAATCTTAATTTGGTAATAACATCTTTTGGTAAACAAAGCAGAAATGAAGTTGAACAGTTTTTGTCCAAGGATTTGGAAGATGTGCCGGTCATTCAACCGCAGTTGGTCTATAATTACAAGCATAAGACTTATAGAATCATCTATCAGAATGACAAAAACCAATTGGTTTATATGGACATGAGCGGAAATGTTTTGTGGAAGCGTGATTTGGATAAGCGAATTTTAGGAAAAATCAAAACCGTTGATCTTTATCGAAATGGTAAAACACAATATGCTTTTGTAACGCCTGATAAATGGTATATCATTGACCGTTATGGACGGGATGTAGAGAATTTTCCAAAAAAATTTAATGATAAAATCACACAAGCTTTAAGTGTTTTTGATTATGATAAAAACCGAAAATACAGATTTGGAATAACACAAGGAACAAAATTTCTACTATTTGATAATGATGGAAAACAAGTAAAAGGTTTTGAAGTAAAAACAGAGGATAATATCGCTTTTGCACCGCAACATTTTAGAATTGGCAGTAAAGATTTCATTCTAATACAAGAAAAAAATGGACAATTGAATTTGTTGGACCGCAGGGGAAATGCTCGTATCAAAGTAGATGAAAAATTTGATAATATCCGACAAGATTGGAAGGTTTATCATAAAAAATTTGTTAATATAACAAAGGAAGGAAAATTTATTTCAATTGACATGAAAGGCAAAATCAAAAAAGGAAATTTACAAATGGGAAATCCTGTATCTTTCAATACTGGTTTTGGACATTTTGTTGCGATTTCCGATCAAAAACTTTTGATTGATAAAAATTTCTATAATATTAATTTAGGAAATTATATTACCCCGACAGTCTATAAAGATTCCAAAAATCAAACGGTTATTTTTCTTTCGGATATGGATAATCAAAAAATTTATGCTTATAATTTAGAAGGAAAATTACGCAAAGGTTTTCCGGTTATAGGAAAAAAAGTTTTGGATGTCCGTAAACATGGAAATCAAAATTATTTATTGATTTACGATATCAGTCAAAACTTATTGATTTACAAATTTTGATTATTTTGTCTAAGTTTTAGAATAGCCATATTGAGCTCATGTCCCAAAAGCAACAGGATTGCATTGAAATAAATCATCAATAAAAGTATAAGAAAAGCCCCGATAGATCCGTAAAGTTGGTTGTAGCGGTTAAAATGATCTATATAATATTGAAAAAGATAAAAATTGAGAATAATCAGCAAGGTAGTCATAACACTTCCGGGAGAAATAAAACGCAATTTTTTTCCTTCTTTTGTTCCAAAATAATATATCAAAGAATTGGATATCAATATCATAGCAATATAAAATGCTTTTTTGCCCCATAAAACCCAAAAATTGTAATCTTGTATAATTCCGTTTTTTTGAAGTTGATAAACGACTATAATTTCAAAATATACAATGGCTATCAAAGTGATCAATAGAATAACCACCAAAATAAATGCCAATCCTGCAGCAACTATATATTGTTTAAAAAAATTTCTGCGATCGATAAACTTGTGAATGGATTCTTCAAAGCTAGTTAAAACCGTATTTACGCCATTGGTCATGAAAATGAAGGAGAGCAAGATACTGAAAGAAATCAATCCGGTTTTGGGTTTGTTGGCAATGTCAAAAATGATACCATCCATTAAATCCCATGTTTTTGGGGGAAGGACATCGTGAAAAAATGCCGTAAAATCTTCTTGAAAACCCGGAATTGGAACCCAAGGAATGATAGAAAGCGTAAAAAGTAAAAAAGGAAATAGTGCCATAAAGAAACTATAAGCAATTGCACCGGCTCTGATGGTGATAAAACCTTTGAAAATTCCTTCCCAATAAATGCTGAGCAAATCGTAAAAACTCATTCCCGAAAAACCCGGAACAGGAATTTTTTGAAGGAAATTTGATATTCTATTTTTTATTTTTTTAATCAATTTAAAAAGCTTTTAAACTGAAATCCATATTTTTAACCGAATGTGTCAGCGCTCCCGACGAAATAAAATCCACTCCGCATTGCGCATATTTTAAAAGTGTTTCTTCCGTGATGCCTCCCGATGCTTCGGTTTCATATTTTCCGTTGATAAGTTTTACGGCGGTCTTCAAATCATCATAATTAAAATTATCCAACATAATCCGGTGGATATTCCCTATGCGTAAAACTTCTTTTACTTCATCCAAATTTCTCGTTTCAATTTCTATTTTTAAATCCAAATTTTTTTCTTTCAGATATTGATTGGTCTTCTGAATTGCTTTTTCGATACCTCCTGCAAAATCTATATGGTTGTCTTTGAGCATAATCATATCATACAATCCGAAACGATGATTGGTTCCACCGCCTATTTTAACAGCCCATTTTTCCAAAGCTCGGATACCGGGAGTGGTTTTTCTGGTATCCAAAATTTTGGTTTGGGTATCTTGTAATATCTCCACATATCTACGGGTTTTTGTAGCAATAGCACTCATTCGTTGGATAGCATTCAACACCAAACGTTCTGCCATAAGAATCGAACGTGATTTGCCTTCCACTACAAAAGCAATGTCTCCATAACGGACAAAACTTCCATCGGGTAAATCAACTTTAATTTTTAAATCGGGGTCAATAAACTTGAAAACTTGTTTGGCAAAATCCACTCCGGCAATGATTCCGTCGTCTTTAACCAAAAGTTTGGCTTTTCCTTTGGTATTTTCGGGAATACAAGCCAATGAGCTGTGGTCTCCGTCTCCTATATCTTCTCGTAAAGCATTTTTTATGATGATATCAATCTCTTGTTGGAATTGTTGTGGACTTATCATATTTTTACATTTATTGAACAAAGATGATATAAGTTTTACTAAGTTCCAAATTTATGGATTAAAGATTTTTACAAATCTTGTGATAAAAAATTTATCAAATCGTTATAATAAAAAAACAGGTATGAGTTTTCTACGAGTATTATTAGCTATAATTTTTCCTCCCTTGGCGGTTTTGGATAAAGGTTGCGGATCAATCCTGATAGTTACCTTATTGACCTTGGCAGGATGGATCCCGGGAGTTTTGGCTGCTTTGATTATTCTGAACCGTTCTTGTTCGAACTAAATTGTTGATTAAGTTGTTAATAACTTAAAAATTACCGTTTATCAAAAAATCTCCGACGCTTATCAAATATGATATTGAAAAATAATATTTTAGTAATAATTTTGTGTAACAAAAGGATCCCTAAAACCTAATTATTATGAGACGTTTTTCTTTTTTTATTTTGTTGTTTTTTTATTTTACTTCTTTCTCATTGACGACATTAGAAGCTCAATCTGCAGATTTGCTGCAACAAATTAATTTTTTTAGCACTTTTGAAGCTAATCAGAATTTGGAAAATATACGATTAAATACTTATAAACCCCAAAAAAGAACCGACTTTGTTTTAGCTCTTTCTACAAATGTGGATAATTTGAGGGATAAATGTGTTGTCGGTTATGTAACTTCTAATCGTCTTTTGAACAAGTTAAATTATTATAAAAAAAACAATTATGCAAAGACAGTTTTGGAAGTAAAAGCACTTTTTAAAAAATTGGAATATAATTTAGCAGTGATTCATTATTATACCAAATTATTATCTAAAAATCCCAATAAAAATGTCAAGAAATATATTACTATTATGAAAAAGAAAATGGCACAATGTCGCTTAATTCAAAAACAACTTCAACAAAAATCCGGAATGTTGGCTGAAATAGGCGAGTGGGAAAAAAAATATGGAACCCTTACCGGAGAATTTCGATAATCAAAAAACCAATTTATTTTTTTAAAATCTGACCGGTGCTTATTTGTAATCTTGATCCTAATCATTTGGCACCGGTCATTTTAATTTATTTTCCTAAGGTTGCTACCATAACCGCTTTTATGGTATGTAAGCGATTTTCGGCTTCGTCAAATACAATGGATTGTTCACTTTCAAAAACTTCGTCGGTTACTTCCATTGCACTAATTCCGAATTTTTCATAAATTTCCAGACCTACTTTTGTATCCGTATTATGAAATGCAGGTAAACAATGCATAAATTTGGTATTGGGGTTTCCGGTTTTTTTCATCAATTCGGAATTTACCTGAAAAGGTAATAATTTTCCGATACGATCTTTCCAGACTTCGTCGGGTTCACCCATTGAAACCCATACATCGGTATAAATAAAATCTACCCCTTTCACTCCTTCATCGATATCGGATGTTATGGTGATTTTTGCTCCGGTTTCTTCTGCAATTTTATGGGCAATGTCTATTAAATTTTCTTCGGGTTGTAAATCTTCGGGAGCTACCAAACGAACATCCATACCCATTTTGGCTCCGCCTATCAATAGGGAATTTCCCAAGTTATTGCGTGCATCACCCAAATAAGCAAACGAAATTTTATGCAAAGGTTTGTCGGAATGTTCAAGCATTGTTAAGAAATCGGCAAGAATTTGTGTAGGATGATATTCGTTGGTCAATCCGTTCCATACGGGAACGCCTGCATATTGTCCCAATTCTTCAACCTTTTCTTGACCAAAACCGCGGTATTCAATACCGTCATACATTCTACCCAAAACTCTTGCAGTGTCTTTCATTGTTTCTTTACTTCCGATATGCGAACCGCTGGGTCCCAAATAGGTAACATTAGCTCCTTGATCGTGTGCGGCTACTTCAAATGCACAACGGGTGCGGGTGGAAGCTTTTTCAAAAATCAAAGCTATATTTTTACCTTTGAGCATTGGCTGCTCGGTTCCGGCATATTTTGCTTTTTTTAAATCAGCTGCCAAATCGATTAAGAATTTGATTTCTTTGGGTGAGAAATCCAATAGTTTCAAAAAATTTCTATTTCTTAAATTAAATGCCATAACTTTATTTTTTTATTCACGCTTCAAAGATAAAATTTTTGGATGAACTTAATCATTCAATTGATAATTTTTTCTAATTTTTTTCCAAAAATAATTTTCGTAATTTTAAAGGATTAAAAACTGTTATGGGTTATGTATGATTATATCATTATCGGTTCGGGTTTTGGAGGTTCTGTTTCCGCTCTAAGACTTTCGGAAAAAGGATACAAAGTTTTGGTAATTGAAAAAGGATACTGGAAAAAACCGGAAGATTTTCCCAAGACCAATTGGAATTTAAAAAAATGGATGTGGTTGCCTGCCATTGGATTTAAAGGGATTTTTAAACTTTCCATTTTCAGACATTTGACGGTTGTCAGTGGTGTTGGAGTAGGTGGGGGTTCATTGGTTTATGCCAATACGCTGCCTAAACCAAAATCGCATTTTTTTAATTCGGGTTCGTGGAAAAACCTCGATGATTGGGAAAAACAATTGGAAAAGCATTATAAAACAGCTTATGAGATGTTGGGGGCAAAAGTTAATCCTAAATTTTTTGATGCGGATAATGTTCTTAAAGAAATAGCAGAAGCAGAAAACAAATCCAATTACTTTAATTCGCCAAAAGTGGCAATTTATTTTGGTAAATCCGATGAAACAGTTCAGGATCCTTATTTTGACGGAATGGGACCTGAACGTTCGGGCTGTAAGTTTTGTGGACAATGTATGACGGGTTGTCCGCATAATGCCAAAAATACTTTGGATAAAAATTATTTGTATTTGGCTCAAAAAAACGGAGTTGAAATTTTGGCGGGACATCAAGTTGTTAATGTTATTCCACAGCTTGGTGGAACATATATCATTGAATATAAAAAAACAAATGCATTGTTTGGCAAAAAGAAAAGAGTCGGGACAAAAGGAATTGTTTTTGCCGGAGGAGTTTTGGGAACATTACCGCTTTTGCTTCAATTGAAGAATACCACTATGCCAAATATTAGCGATAGAGTGGGAATGGATGTTCGTTCCAATAACGAATCTTTGATTTTTGTTACCACTCCCCGAAACGATT
>JALSTJ010000206.1 GCA_026983815.1 Flavobacteriales bacterium | reverse complement strand
AAACTCGTGGATTTGTTCAGTTTAAAATTAAACAACAATCGTGGTTCAATGGAAGTAAAAGTTTTTCCGTTAATGTTTAAATTACTGTTTCTTAATCCCAAATTGACAAATAATCTTTTGCCGATATTTATCTTATTTTCTACATAAAAATTATAATGAAGTGTTTGTTGTTTAAAACTGCTGTTGGTAATATCTTTTACCAAAATATTATCTTCTGTTTGCTTAACGGATTGAACCGATGGATTAAACCAATGATATGATATTTCATCTCCTAAATTTAACTTATAATGCTTTGATAAATTGATGTTAAACATATTTTTTAAACGCAAATCCTGAATATCGGAAAGGAAAAAAGAATGATTATCAAATCTTTCGGATTGGGTTTGATTACTGATATTGAAACGATATTTTGAATAAGAAAGCACCGAAATCATTTCGGTTTTAGCACTTAAAACGGAATGCCAACGAATAGCCACTAATTTATTTCCCCATTTTTTCTTATATTTTGATTCTTTGTCGCCTTGACTTGACGAAACATTATCCCTGTCTTTATAATTTCTAATGGAAAAAATATCATCACCGCCATAAATGCTGAAATTCAAGTGGTTTTTATTATTGATATGATAGCTTATTTTTCCATTAAAATCGTAAAAATAATAACCGAAACTGCTGGTTCTATCCGTGCCGATATAAGAAATAGGAAACATTATTAAATCATACAGCAATCTGCGTCCCGATATCATATAAGTCATTTTTTTATTGATGGGACCTTCCAATGATAATTTGGCATTTAACAGACCTATGGAAAAATTACCTGCGCGTTTGTGTTTATTACCTTCTTTCATTTGTATATCCACAACCGATGATAACCGATTGCCGAATTTTGCAGGGAAACCACCTTTTATCAATTTCATATGATTAATGGCATCGACATTAAAAACCGATACAAAACCGCCAAGATGATTGACATAATATAAAGGAACATCATCCAGCAAAATAAGATTTTGGTCGGGACTTCCACCTCTGACAAACAAATCGCTACTTCCTTCTTTACCAGACGAAATTCCCGGTAACAATTGAAAAGCTTTCATCAAATCCGGTTCCCCTCCAATTGCAGGAAGTTGTTTGACTTGCCCTACTGATAATTGTAAGGAACTCACTTCTTTTCCCGTGATATTTTTCTTTTGTTTTTTGGCATATAATTCTACGGTTTCAAGTGAATTATCAGGCGTTAATTCCACATTGACGATTAAGTTTGTTTTTGTAAAAATTTTTATTTTTTCAGTTTGATAACCCACATAACCGACAAGCAAATCCAACTTTTTATTTTTTGGTATGGAAATGCTATAATAACCATATTCATTTGTTGTTGTTCCTAATTGTAACTCGGGAATATACACATTGACATCAATTATTTTTTCACCTGTTTGTTTATCTTGAACATAACCCGATACAATTATGTCTTTTTGTGCATAAGAAAAAGCGAAAAGAAAGTATGTAATAATTAAAAAGTATTTTTTCATTACGGATTAATTTTGATAATTTATGGTATCCCTTACTTCATTATAGGCGGCAAAAACACCTTCACCGTTTTGTATGTTTGTAAATAAATCCACCGGTGCAGGCGAACCCCAAATTTCATCATCATTGTTTTGAAAATATTGGTGCAAGGTTAAAGATTTGCGATATTCATAATAGTTTTTGCTGACTTGCCTAAATACTACAATTACTTGAAAATTTTGAATACCAACTTCTGAAATAATCCCGGAAAAGAAATCTACATTGATATTTTGTTGGTTTGAATTGAATAATTCGTTGGTAAAAATAATGGAATCAGGATAATAATCTATTAGGTTTTCATTATTTATAATTTCATCATTATTTTTATTGTAACCAACATTTTCTAAATAATATTGTTGGGAATAGTCATCCCAATACCTGATATAGACGACAATTTCATAATATCTTTTAATTTGTAAGTTGTCGTTTATCAAACATTTAAGTCTTGAAATATTATCTGTTTGACCGTCATTTTCTGTTACGATATCGAAATCCTTTATAAATTCTGTTTGTAAAAGTTGAGAATTATCTGGCATTGTATCATTTGCCGAAACTTGTGGATAATTTGGCGCTGTTACTTCAATTTTATAATTATTACCAATTACAGGTTTTGCAACAGAATGATAAAAATGGTCTGAATAAGATAAATTTTCCTTAAAAACGCCATTTTCATATAATTTTACTTCGGCATTGTTTATAATTGGCGTTCCGGATTGTAAAATCGGTAAAGTATGCGAAACCAATATTTTAAAAGTAGAATCGGTTGTAAAAAAGGAATTGATAACCAATTTATTTTCAGTTTCGGGAAAATGATAATCTACGGTTTTTGTGCAAGAAACAAAATGTATAGCTATGGTAAAGAAAATCAGTAAATAAAATATGTTCTTCATACTTTAATTTTTAATTTATCCCCGTTTCATTTATTTTTAAC
>JALSTJ010000205.1 GCA_026983815.1 Flavobacteriales bacterium | reverse complement strand
GCATGAGTAAGTAGTAAGTAAGCTGTATTAAATACTTATTTCCGGCTTTATAAAACTTAATATTGAAAACTTCCATCTTCAAAAGCAGTTCCTACAACCACTATATCAGCACCTGCATCAAAATAAAGATTTGCTTCTTTACGTGATTTAATTCCTCCTCCAACTATCAAAGGGATTTTTATTTTTTCTGAAATCAACTGAACAGTTTCCAAAGGAACCGGCTGTAATGCACCACTGCCAGCCTCCAAATAAATCATTTTCATTCCCAACATTTGTCCCGCAAGTGCAGTAGCCAAAGCAATTTGTGGCTTATCCCGTGGAATTGGACGGGTATTACTGATGTATTCTACACCTGTAGTTTTTCCGTTTTCTATCAAAATATATCCTGTTGAAATAATCTCCAAAGCGGTTTTTTCCAATAAAGGCGCTGCCAACACATGTTGTCCGATTAAATATTCGGGATTGCGCCCCGACAGCAAAGACAAAAATAAAATGGCATCTGCATGATTACTAATTTGCAATAAATTTCCCGGAAAAATAATCACCGGCACATTTGTATATTTTTTTATTTCATCTATCATTTCTTCCATATTATCCCTTTCTAATAAACTTCCGCCTACAAAAATTAAATCAGGGGGAATATTTTTGAATAATTCAGGTGCAAAACCTTTATCCGGATCAATAAGTATGGCAAATGATTTGTTGCCATTTTTTTTGGTATTTAATATTTTATTATAAATTCGCTTCATTTTGAATATTTTTAACCATAATTGCCCGATACCAATCGGTTCCCACGTGAAAATATTTTTCATTAATTGGGAAAAAACCCGCATCTTTCAAAATCCAATCTTGCCTTCTGGTCAGATTACACCCATCTGCAAAAGGTCTCCAGATAGGATTGATTATTTTCTGAAACTTTCCGTAAAATCCGTCGGAATGTATATGTTCCAAAACCAATAATTTGCCATTGGATTTCAAAAGTTGTTTGTATTGTTGTACCGCTTCAAAAGGATTTTTAATCGTGCAAAGCACCAAAGTCGAAAGGATGTAATCAAATTGCTTGGGAATATTTGTTATATTCATAATATCCTCAATGCCGATATTATATAAATGAATATTCCGATTACTAGGAATTTTTTTTAAAGCTCTTTTATACATGGGCTTCGAAGGTTCAATAGCATAAATATTGACATTTTTGGGATAAAGTAAAAAATTTACTCCTGTTCCTGCGCCTATTTCCAAAATATCTCCTCCTTGAATTTGGTCGAGAAGAAAACTTCGGTGTTTATACAACACTTTTTCTAATGATTCCATAAAAGGATCATAGAAAAAACTCATGATTTTTTGATATTGTTTTCTAATCAATATTTGGTGATTTTTTCTTTAAACTCTTTGATAACTTGTTCCAAACGTTTTTTAATTTCTTCATTATCGGCAATATACTGAGGATAAGCAGGTTTTTTCTCCGGAAAAAGTTCCATAAACAAAGTTTGTGAAGGGAAAGCAAATTCCACGCCCAAATGGTTTGCCAAATCTAAAATTCCCAATAAAAGAACATGTCTCCCGTGCATTTCTTCGCCATAATCTTTGGTCATAAAATATACATTCAAAAGAATATTTAGTGAAGAGTCTCCATATGCAACAAATTCTACATTATAAGGTGCTGTATTGTAAGGTGTAAAATTGGAATAATTTCGGGTTGTAGGATGTAATTCTATCAATTGCTTAATTCCTTCCACAAATTTTTCAATCAATTCCGGTGGTGTATCATACCGAATTCCCAAAGTAGTTGTAAAACGTCTGTATACTCTTTTTCCCAAATTGTTTATAGCTGCTTCGGATAATTTGCTGTTAGGTACTTTATAAATAGATGTATCGGCTGCACGAATAATAGAAGAGCGAAACCCAACTTCTTCAACACTTCCTTCAATAGAATCCATTTTAATCCAATCTCCAATTTTAAAAGGTTTATCAATAAAAATCATCAAAGTTCCTATCAAATTCTTAACGGTATCTTGTGCTGCCAAACCCACTGCCAAACCTCCAATAGATAAACCCGCAATAATTGCTTTGGGATCAGCTCCCATGATAATCAACATTTTGAAAACACCAAAAATAATAACAATTGCTTTGAGTGTGTTTTCTAGAATTGGTAATAACTGATCATCTAATAAACTATCTGTTTTTTCCACTTTATTTTTATAAACAGTAATCAATACATCGACTAACTTCAAGAAAACAAATATCCAAAAAATGATTTTGGCAAAAGCCAATGCAGCAATTATCCAATTACCGATTTTGTGTTCTAATAAAAGATAAGGAATCGTCAACTCCATCACATAAATCCCAAAGATGTAAGAAAGCGGATGAGAAAATTGTTTGAGTCGTTCATCCAGATTTTCAATTGGAAATTTTACTATAAAATTCTTGGTAAGTTTTAATAAAATAAATAAAATTTTCTTAAAAAGAATATGGAGAAAATAAGTAATCAGAATAACAAGTATCAGACCCAACCATTGCCAAATCTCCAATCCCAAAAATTTAGCACGAAATTCTTCCGGAACATGTTTGATCAATAAATCGGCTCCCAAAGGATAAATTTGATGATATAAATAATCTATTTGGGCAATGGTTGCTTTTGAGTAATACCAGTTTGCTCCATATTTTTCCAAATATACTTGTGGCAAGGTAAATGGAAAAGGTTTGTATGCATGTTTGGGAACAGGGAAATTTAAACTATCAATATAATCCGAATCAGAAGGAATATTATTATAATCAATAAAAACTCCTTTACCATTATAGATGTATTTTAGCTTTTCAGCTTTATCTATGGCTTGTTTCAATGGCAAAGAATAGATAGTTTTGGCTGAAATCTCCGGATGATAATTTTTTGGTTTTAAATTTTCAATATGAGTAGAAATAGTAGCTCTTGGCGATTTCAAAAGCGGATTTTGCGCATCTACTTGCAAAAAAATTAAAAATACTATTAAACCTAAAAATTTTTTCATTGTCCAAAGATAAACTAATATTCGGAATTTGATTTTCCACCTTGTGCAATAGCTTTTGCAGAAGAAGTCCCAATGCGTTGAACACCAAATTCTATCATTTTCAATGCATCTTGGTAACTTCTAATACCGCCTGCAGCTTTTACTGGTAAAACTTGGGCATTTTCAATCATAATTTGGATGGCTTCAGGAGTTGCTCCATTGGGCTTTCCGTCTTGAGTTTTGTAAAATCCTGTTGAAGATTTTACAAAGACATCTTTTGCGTGTTCCAAACCAATGGATTGAATAACCACATCGCGAATCAATTGTGTAAGCCCTGCAATTTGTTCAGGCGTAAGTGCTGCCACTTCAATAATCCATTTTACAACTTTACCATTTTTGATTCCTAATAAAGTGCCCTCAAATACTTCTTTTTTTACTTGATTGATTTCTCCTTTTTTAAAAAGCTCATAATTTACTACATAATCCAATTCGTCTGCTCCATCATTGATTGCCTTCTGCGCTTCGGCAAGCTTAAGTTTATAATTTAAGGTTCCCTCCGGAAAACCGATAACCGTTCCTACTTTGACATCAGCGCCGGCTTTATCAATCATTTTTCTGGCAAGTTTTACATATTCGGGTCGTATCATTACCAAATAAAATCCATTATCAATAGCTTCTTGAACAAGTTCTTTCACTTTTTCCTCCGTTTCTTTCTCTGAAATTCCGGCTTGTTCCGGGGTCTTAAGGTAAGTGCTGTCTAAATACTTTCTAATATCCATTGAATTTTTTTTTACAAATTTACATCAATTTTTTTCATTTTATATACTGATTTCCTACAATAAAAAATTTTTTCAATAAAAAAGCCGGCAAAAAACCGGCATGAAATTATTTATTAAAATTTTTTTATTAATCTTCTTCCACTCTAAATATAATAGGTAGCGTATAAGTTACTTTTACAGGTCTGTTTCTTTGTTGTCCCGGCTTCATTTTTGGGAGCTTTGAAATAACTCGTCTGGCTTCTTTTTCCAATTCTTTATATTTTGAACGGGTTCTAATATTGGTAACTTTTCCGGTTTTGTCAATAGTAAACTGTGTTAAAATACGAACATTTTCTCCGGAAAGTCCCAAATCGGAAGCAATGGAAGTATTAAAATTTCTATTGACAAATTTTTGTATTTTTTTACTCATACAATCTTTTAGTGCTTTTCCTTTTTTTCCTTCACAACCGGGATAAATAGGAGGATTTTGGATGAATTGGAAAGCAACTTCCACATCGGGTTCTTCTACTTCTTCTGTTTGGATATCCTCCACTTCTTGAATTTCTTCATTATCATCTGTTTCCGAAGATTGAATAACATCTTCTTTAACATCTTCCTCATCTTCTATAACTTTGATTTCTTCCGGCGGCGCCTGTGGAGCCGGTGGCGGCGGAAGTTTAACGTCTTCGATATTTACTTCTAAAGTTTCATCTTCATCTGATCCTTGTAAATTTAATTTATCAATTCCGATTTCTTTTTCATAAGTTTTCATTTCGATTAATCTCCAAGTAAGGAAAGTAACCAAAACCAAACCTAAAAGCATAAATGTAGTGCTGTAATTATTCAAATTTGCTTTGGGTGATTTTTTGGGCTTCATACAAAAAAATATTTAAAATCTTGATTTTTAGTTTTTTAAGATTATTTTTTATAAAATTTCAATTGAATAAAATTTTATTCTGCTAATATATAAATTTTTTTTTAGCCATTTGAACTATTTTATAATAATTTAATTCATTAAGGAATTTGTAAATACTTATGCGTTTGCAAAGAGATTTTCCATTGGGGATGTTGTTTGATAAAATCAATCATCAATGGAAGCATTTTTTTCCTTTGACTCCATTCGGGTTGCAGATAAAGTTGTGTTTTGGCTCTGACATAACGAGCTTGTTCTTCAGCAAATTTGAAATCGGTTTTATTAAAAATAATCACTTTCAACTCATCTGCCAACGAATAAAATTCTTTTTTAGGCAATTCATTTTTTTTGGGAGAAAGACAGATCCAATCAAAATCCGCCGTAATTTTTCCTGTTCCGGAAGTTTCCAAATGAATTTGCTTATTTTCAGTTTTTAATAATTTTTCCAAAAAATTCAATTGATATAATGTCGGCTCTCCACCTGTTAATACGATAGTTTGTATATGTTTGGGAATTTTTTTTACTATCTCCTTAACATCGATAGCAGGATGCAAATCCGGATTCCAACTTTCTTTTACATCACACCAATGGCAACCTACATCACATCCGCCAATCCTAATAAAATATGAAGCTAAGCCCGTATGAAATCCCTCGCCTTGAATAGACAAAAAACTTTCCATAATCGGTAAAAATTGACCTTTACTATCTAAAATATTGGCATTCATTATTCAAAATTATTGGCTTGCAAAAATACTCATTATTTTTTTATAAAATCATCAAAAAGCTAAATGATATTTTTTTATTAACTTTGTAAATTATTAAATATTTTTTTAGATATGAAAAAAATCAGTATTTCTTTAATCCTCTTAAGCTTTCTTTTGGGAAGTTGTGGATCGTCCAAAAAAACCACCAAAGAAGTTAAAGAAAAAACAGATAATCAGGTAATTAAAAACAAAGAAATTCCTACAGACTATAGTTCAGCGGATATTGATATGTTGAAATATATTGCCCGATATAAATCTATTGCACAACGTGAAATGAGAGAATTCGGAATTCCTGCCAGTATTACAATTGCTCAAGGGATTCTAGAATCACAATCGGGTAAAAGCGAATTGGCAATAAAAGCCAATAACCATTTTGGAATCAAATGCCATGATGATTGGCAAGGACAAAAATACTTACATGATGACGACCAAATACAAGAATGTTTCCGAAAATATGAAAAACCTGAGGAATCTTATGTAGATCACTCCAAATTTTTAGCCAATCGCAGACGATATGCTTTTTTGTTTCGCTTACCCAAAACAGATTATGAAGCTTGGGCAAAAGGATTGAAAAAAGCCGGTTATGCTACCGACCCGAGTTACCCCGATAAATTAATCTATTTAATCAATAAATATCATTTGCACGATTTGGATAATGATGTTCTCAAACAAATGAGCATTAAAGTAGATGAAAGTAAAGATAATAATAAAGAAAAAAGCAAAAAATTTATCTATGAAGTAAAAGATGGAGAAACTTTATTTACCATCTCCAAAAAGTTTAATATTCCTGTTAAAAAAATTCAGGAAATCAACAACTTGAATGATTTTGATATTTACGAAGGACAAATTTTGGTATTAACCGAAGAAGAAAATCAAGATACACAAAGTCAAAATCAAGAAGATATACAGCCAAATGTTGTGGAAAAACCGGAAGACACATCTTCTGCTTCTACTGATAATATTACCAATGAAACGCCTCCCATTGAAAGCCAAGAAAATCAAACACCGGAAATTCCCGAAAAAGAAAAATATACCGTAAAGGAAGGAGAAACTTTGTTTTCAATTGCCAAAAAATTCAATTTGGATTTAGATGATTTATTAAAAGCCAATAATTTTGATAAATCACAGAAAATCAATGTTGGCGAAGTTATCAGAGTACCTTTTGACAAAGCCAAAAAAGAAGAAGTTAAGAAAGAAGAAGACAAAACCGAGACTGTCGTTAATAATTCCGAAGACGAACCCAAATACCACATTGTAAAACCCGGAGAAACGCTTTATAGAATTCATGTAAATTATGGTGTCTCCATACAAAAACTAAAAAAACTCAATCATCTGAGAGGAAACAATATTAAAGTAGGACAAAAAATAAGGATTAAATAAATTTTTTCATAAAAATAAAGCCCTCTTTTTACGAGGGCTTTTGTTTTCTATACGTGTGCTAAGCTATATCCTATAATCATGGCTGAAATTATTTTGACAAAATTGGTTTTATTCCAACCGAAAATCTTGATTAAAATCATCACCAAAATCAAAAATACAATGGCAAAACTTATCTGGGCTGTTTCTATTCCCAAAGTAAATTCCAAAACCGGAAAAAGAATAGTTTTTTGTCCGGTTACCATCAATTTAAAATCAGTTGCAAAACCCAATCCGTGTATCAATCCGAAAAATAGGGAAAAATAATAATGCACCCTATCCAAAAGATTTTTATTGGTGAAAATGAGATTTGAAAATGCTGTAATAATGATTGTGTAAAGAATTAATTTTTCTACCCAATTTTCATTGACCTTAATCACTTGATAAGCCGACAACAATAAACTCGTGGTATGAGCAATGGTAAACAATGAAATCAACAAAAGTATTTTTTTATATTCTTTGATTTCAAAAACCACAATCAAAGCTGTTAAAAATAAAAGGTGATCCCAGGAAGACAAACTCAAAATATGTTGCCAACCCAATTTAAAAAATAATTCAAATTCATTCATTAATCTTGATTTTTTTCAGTTTCATCTTCAGGAAAAATTACCAATTCCGGCGCTTGATAATCTTCTTTGTTTTTAAAGAATTTATCTAAGAAAATAACCAAAGCGGGCAGGAGCAACAAATTAGAAAACATAGCAACCAGTAAAGTAAAAGATATCAAACCTCCCAAAGCTTTGGTGCCGCCGTAACTAGAACCCAAAAATACCATAAATCCAAAAAATAAAACAATGGAAGTATAAAACATACTCAATCCGGTTTCTCGCAATGCTTTATATACCGAACGTTTCACTTGCCCCTTATGATGCCTCAATTCTTGTCTTAATTTAGCCAAATAATGAATGGTGTCATCTACCGAAATACCAAATGCTATACTAAAAATCAAAATTGTAGAAGGTTTCAAAGGGATATCAAAATAACCCATCAATCCGGCAGTAATCAATAATGGTAATAAATTAGGGATAATAGAAATCAAAGCCATTTTCATAGACCAACGAAACATCCATGCAATAAAAACAAAAATCAACAAAATGGCTAAACCCAAGGATATGATCAAATTATCAATTAAATAATGGGTTCCTTTCAAAAACAATTTTGCTTTTCCCGTGGTAATCACTTCATATTTATCCTTTGGAAACAATTTGTTGGTTTTCATCGAAAGATAATCTTCTATTTTTTCCATTTTATCCGTTTCGATATCTTTCATAAAAGAAGTTATTCGCATATATCTTTGCAAAGAATCCGTATAAGATTGTATTATATGATTATTGAGTTTTCCTTTTTTTAAATAGCTCATAATAAAAGCCCTTTCATTTCTGGAAGGTAATTGATAATATTTAGGATCATTATTGTAGAATGCCTGTTTGATATATTTTACCAAATTAACCACTGAAACCGGTTTTGAAAGTTCCGAAATTTCTTCGATACTTTGTTGAAGTTCTTCCGCTTTTTTTAGATTTTTAAGTTTAAAAACTCCTTTTTTTCTCTGGGTATCAATCATGATTTCCAAGGGTAATATTCCACCAAATTCTTGTTCAAAAAACTTAATATCTTCATAAAACTTGGTGTTTTTTGGTAAATCTGCCAAAATACTTCCGGAAATTTTTATCTGATATACCCCGATCATACTGATGATCACCAGCAATAAAACCATTCCGAATATATATTGATATTTATATCGAACGGTATTAATTAGCCAGTTAATAAAACGATTGGTCCATTTTTTGTTTAAGTGCGCTAAATGTTTGGATTTGGGTATTTTTTTGAAACTGTATATAATAGGTATAATAGATAATGACAAGATAAAAATAGAAAATACCGATAAAGAAGCAATGATACCAAATTCTCGCAAAAGTTTATTTTGTACAATAATAAATGTAGCAAAACCAATAGCGGTAGTCAAATTGGTCATTAAAATGGCATTGCCGGTTTTGCTGATCACTCGTTGCAAAGATTTGGCTTGATTTCCATGCAGGATGATTTCCTGTTGATATTTGTTAATCAAAAATATGGCATTTGGAACACCAATCACAATAACCAGAGGTGGAATAATCGCTGTCAAAATACTAATCTGAAATCTAAACAATCCCATAAAACCAAAGGTCCACATCACAGCAATACTTACAATAAACAAAGAAATGAGCATGGGTGAAAACGAGCGAAAAAAGAAAAATAAAATAATGGCTGAAACCAATAATGTCAATCCGATAAATAAAGGAATTTCTTTTTTGATGATTTCGGCATCCAAGGTTTTTACATAAATCAATCCCGATTCATGCATTTTAGGAAATATTTGATGGTATTTATCAAACAAAGGCAATAACTTCCGTGTGATAAATTTAGCTCTTTTTTTACTATTGGCAATGTCTTTTCTTAATGAAATAATGGTTTGAACTGCTCCCGTTTTTTTGTTATAAATAATTCCTTTATAAAATGGAAGCGAATCAAAAATTTTTGTTTTTATTGCCAGCGCCTGTTGATCATTTTTGATTTTTTGTGTAACCAATTGCTTAAAAATGAATTTTTTATGCAAAGTGTCTTTTTCCAAAATTTTAAGATTAGCTATAGACAAAACTCCTTGCACTTCATTAAATTTAGAAATTTCATTGGATAAATCATTCCAAGCATTGAGTTTTTGTGCGGTAAAAAGAGAAGTGTCTCGAATACCGACTAAAATGGTAGAATTGTCATTGGGAAATTTGGATTTAAATTTGTCATATTGAATGACATCGGGATGATTCTCCGGCAAAATGCTTTTTTGTGTATAAGAGATTGCTACATATTTCCATTGCGAAATCAAAAAAAGCGTATTGATCAAAATTATTAAGATAATAATCCAACGATTTCTTAAAATAATACGAGCAACTTTTGACCAAAAATCCATCTGATAATTTTATGTTTTGCAAAGATAAAGTTTTATCTCAAATTTTTCTTGGTTTGGATGAACAATATACATCATAATACATATACTATTATTCTTTCTTTTTCAATACGACTTTCAAAATTTGATTGGGACTGGTTTTATTAATTTTAATATGAAAATTATCAATATCAAATTCATCATTTTCATGAGGAATTTCACCAATGTGTTCCAAAATATAACCACTCAAGGTCTCATAACTTTCATTTTCGGGAATTTCCAAATGATATTTCTCATTTAAGTCTTCAATCTCATGTCTTCCGGAAAGAATAAAAGTATTTTTGTCAATTTGTTTTTCAAAAAGTTCATTTTTATCATGTTCATCTTCAATTTCACCAAAAATTTCTTCAATAATATCTTCCAAAGTTATCAAGCCGGATGTTCCGCCATATTCATCCAAAACTATAGCAATATTTTTTTTCTTACGGGTCATTTCATTGAGTAAATCATGTATCGGAATTGTCTCAGGAACAAACAAAACTTTGCGAATAATAGAATGGATATTTTTAGGATTTTTGAAAAGATCAAAACTATGAACATAACCGGTAATATTATCAATATTATCATCATAAATAATAATTTTTGACAAACCGGTTTCTATAAATTTTTGTTTTAAATCTTCTATATCGGTATTTTGGTCCATTGCAATAATCTCAATACGCGGAATCATAATCTCCCTGGCTTTTACATCCGAAAAATCTAAAGCATTATTCAGTATTTTCAATTCATTGTAAGAGTCACTGTTTTCACTGTTTTTTTTCAAATGTTCTGAAATAAATTTTCCCAAATCCAATTTTGAAACTGCTTGCTGAACCTCATCAGTTGTTGTATGAAAAAGATATTTCAAAAGAAAATTTGATATCCACAAAATAAAACGCGTAATCGGCCTGAATATCAAATAAACGATATAAGCAGGTATGGCAAAAACTTTTAAAAATTTATTTGAATATAATTGAAAAATCACTTTTGGAAAAAATTCTGCAGTAAAAAGAATAACCAATGTTGAAATAATGGTTTTAATCACTAGTTCATTAAATCCATGTATAAAAGGATAATATTTTTGCATGATTTCCGTAATCAAATCACCCATAAAAAACCCATAAACAACCAAAGCAATATTATTACCTACCAACATGGTCGTAATAAAATCAGCCGGACTGTTGGTAAGTTTGGTTAAAATTCGGGCAATAATTCCATGCTGTTTCTTGTCTAATTCCAAACGGATACGGTTGGCACTGACAAAAGCAATTTCCATCCCGGAAAAAAAAGCAGATAGTAATAAAAATCCTAAAATAAAGAGAATTTGATACTCCATACAATTCTATTAAAGACCTAAAAATATTTACAAATTTACATTAAATTTTTTATTGGTTATTTTTAACCAAGACTTAAAATAATTATAGGAATTTTTTATGATCCTAATAAAATAGTAAATTTAATATCAGTTCAATATGAGGATCAAAGCAAAATGTATCATTGCTTAAATTAAATTTAATTTGTGAAAAATATTTAAGTAACTAATTTAAAATCAATTATTTAAAATAATACATATTATTTTTTTTAAGTTGAACCCCTATAATTTAATAAATATATTGAAATTCTAAAATTTTTAATTATTATTATTATTGTTAAAAAATATTTATCTTATTTCAAAATTTATTTTGTTTTTTTATCAGATAATTAAAAATTACAAAAAAAATTGCATATCATTTTTTATTTATAAATTTTACATTAATTTAATGCCTTATTA
>JALSTJ010000204.1 GCA_026983815.1 Flavobacteriales bacterium | reverse complement strand
AAATTTGAAACCCTTAGATTAAATTTTAAAAAACCGGAATTATAATTCATTTTTACACCTTCGAAGTCTTTATTATCAACGGATGATGAACTTTGAACCACATCCAAGATAAAATCCTGACAACCATTGTCTTTAAATTCCTGACTTCCGTCCTCGTTTCTAAAAACCATTCCCATTTTGGTAGCTTGACTTATTTGTGCAGTGGTCAAATTAAAATAAGTGGAAGGCGTGATGGTTATGCTCCACGAACCATCTCCATTATCGGTCATCAAGCCAACGCCGTCATCTTGACCCCAATTTCCTACAACGGCAAATCCCCAAGGACTGCTATTATCTCCAATGCCGGCGTGCATATAAACCTTGGTCGGATTGTTAAAATGATTGCAATCCGTATCGGTTGAATTGACAAAAACCGTTATGGTTACCGGTTGATCTACTACTATCGGCGATGGATTGGTGGTAAGTGCTTGTGCAAACAATCCAAGTCCGATAAACTGAAATAAAACAAAATAAAGCTTTTTCATAATTGTAAATTTTTATCGATTAATCATTAATGTCCTGACAAAATTTCCTTTTTCGGTAGAAACTTTGATAAAATATATTCCTGTTTTTAAAATTGAAATATCAAAATTAGTCGCTCGGTTAAATTGTCCCGAAAAATTTCTTACCAATTTTCCGGTTGCATCATAAACCGATACTTGTTTGGTTTCACCCGAAATTCTAAAAAAGTTTTCTGCGGGATTGGGATACAAAACATAAGATGAAAAATCAATTTGTCCTACACTTGAAGTTGCCTGTTGATTTCCAAATATTCTAAATCCACCTGCTTCAATATTTATCGGTGCTGATGTATTTGTTACGTTTACCGACGAATTGTCCATCAAATTATACCAAGTTCCCGTATAAGGAAAATCGGGGGTAACATCGTGAGCAACTACATCAAAATTAGCCAAAACCACTACATTTTTCAGTTGAGAAGTAGGTAAATTATCATTCCATATATAAATTCGCGGGGTAAATGTTCCGGATTCAATGGTATAATCGCCTTCAAAAACATCTTCGGTTTGTTTGAGTTCATTTAACCTTGCCCAAGTATCGTAAATTGCTCTTCTATCGGGATTATTCAACCAATTATTTGTCCATTGCGGTTGCGGTTTGGTAGCCAAACGGCAATTGGGATCAACAGTTCCATCCGTGCAAGTATAAATAGATTGTTCCATTCCCAAATCGCCAAAGTGCCATATCATTTTGGGTCCAGGTATTGTAAGCATAATAGCTCCCAACGCCTTCATTCTAAATAAAGCCGTGTTCAAATCTCTTACATTATGATTGGAATTCGAATCGTTTCCATACTGCAAATTCTTATACATCAAACGTTCTTCGTCGTGGCTTTCGGCAAATCCCATTACACGTTTTCCGTTAAATCCGTGTGCGTGATAACCCATTCGGCTGAAATCTTTATTGCCGGATTGCCCCATCGTTAATTCATTGTATTGGTCGGTATTTTTCCACCACATCATCACTCCTTTTCCTTCATTTAAACGATAATTTGCCCATTGTTGTTCTTCGGCATCTTGCCCCATATGTTCAAAAATAACGTAATGCGTAGGGTCAATCGACCAAGAATAATCGGCATATCCTTTAAGAATATCCACCCTGTCTTGTTGATAAGCATTGGTGCAAGGTTCATCACCGGACGAACAATTTTGAGTAAATCCTTTGGTCAAATCCCAACGAAATCCATCGATATGAAAATCTTGTATCCAATGTTTAATCACACGATGAACATAATATTGCGTATAAGCCGAACTGTGATTAAAATCGTTTCCAATACCGTAAGCGTGTGTTGCTTGCTGATTGAAATAAGGATTTTCACTACTGGGTCCGCCCCACCCGTCTCCGTCAGGGTCGTCCATCCACATACGAACCATCGGATTTCGTCCCATTGCGTGATTGAGTGCTACATCCAAAATAACCGCTATTCCGTTTTGATGATAAAGATTTACCAATTCTCTCAATTTATTTTCTGTTCCGTAAAATTTATCCAATGCCAAATGAAAAGCGGGATTGTATCCCCAACTTTCATTTCCTTCAAATTCCATTACCGGCATCAGTTCAATAGCATTGATATGTAAATCTTTGAAATAATTTATTCTATCGATTAAATCCTGAAAACTTCTGTGTTGATCAAAATCACGAATTAATACTTCATAAACGATTAAATCTTCTTTTTTGGGTTTTGTAAAACCGTTATCGGTCCAATTAAAAGCAGTTTGACCGGTTTTCAAAACGGTTACTTCACGTTCTTGTCCTGTTGGATAAGCCGGCAAATTCGGATAATTGCTTGCAGGTATCCAAGGGTCGTCATAGGGCGAAAGCACCAAGGTGGAAAACGGGTCGGCGGTTTTGACCAATTTCGGTGAATCTTGCACCGGCGATTCTGCCGCTACCCAATATTGATAAGTATAAGTTGTTCCTGCTGTTAATCCGTTTAATTCCAACCAAA
>JALSTJ010000203.1 GCA_026983815.1 Flavobacteriales bacterium | reverse complement strand
GGTAAAGGAACGGTTCAAAATATTGTTGAATTGAGTCGGGTGCCGGGTAAAGATTATGGAAATTTGGGTGCTTTGAAATGGACGACAAAGAAATTTTTTAGAATTAACGGTGGTTCAACCCAACGAAGAGGAGTAGTGCCGGATATTATTATTCCTGACCAATACGAATTCTTGAAAATCAGAGAAAAAGATGAAAAAACCGCTTTGCCTTGGGATAGAATTGAACCCGCTGATTATTCCGAATTCAATATAAAAGACAAAGAAAATATCATAAAAACAGAACAGGAACGTATAGATACGATGAAACTGTTCCAAAACATCGGTAAAAAAGCCAAATGGTTGGCACAAAACCGTGAAGATAATATTATTTATTTGAAAAAAGATAAATACATAGCGGATTTGAAACGAATAGACGAAATCGGGAAAAAATTCGATTCTTTGACCAAATATCAATCGGATTTGGATATTAAGTCTTTACAAGCAGATTTATTAGCCAAACAAAATGATACGGTATTTGCGTCCAAAAGAAAGAAATGGATTAATCAACTCAAAAAAGATCCGTATTTGGATGAAGCGGTTAAAGTCTTGGAAAAAGTAACAAAATAATACTTTGCAAAAAACCGTTGATACTTTATGAAAATATTTCTTTTAAGGATTTTGACAATTGGCTTACTATTGAGTTTGTGGGCATGTGATAAAAACAAACCCGATCAAAATCCTTATTTGGAGAACATTGGTTTTTCCAGAGAAATAAATTTGGATTTACCTGAATATTCCTCTTTGAAATTTGCCAATAATTCCATTATTGTTCATAATGTTGGCATCAAAGGAGTCATTGTTTTTAACACCGGAAATAGTTTTTTGGCTTGGGAAGCTTCCGACCCCAATCATTATCCGAGCGATTGTTCGACGATGACTCCAAATCAATTTACTTGTGAATGTTCTTGTGAAGGGAACAAATACAGCTTGTATGACGGACAGAAAATTTCGGGCGATGGAAATTATAGTTTAAAACCTTATCATATTTATCAAAACGGAAATATTTTGACTATTTCCAATTGATTTTATTTTCCCAAAAGTGTTTTCTTGATATCGTTCAACTTCATCAAAGCTTCAACAGGCGTTAAATTGTCAATATCGGTATTGATGATTTTTTCGCGAATTTCTTCCAATAATGGATCATCCAATTGAAAAAAACTCAATTGCACGCCTTCGTCAGGTTTTCTTTCCAACTTATTTTGAAGTTCTTCCTTTTGATGAGATTTTTCCAAATTTTTCAAAATTTCATTTGCCGTATGTATCACTTTTGAAGGCATCCCCGCCAATTTTGCCACGTGAATACCAAAACTGTGTTCGCTGCCGCCCGGCACCAATTTCCTTACAAAAATTATGTTCTGATTGACTTCTCGTATCGAAACATTGAAGTTTTTTATACGCTCAAAACTTTTGGTCATTTCATTAAGCTCGTGATAATGAGTGGCAAAAAGTGTTTTGGGTCGTGTAGGATGATTATGTAAAAATTCGGCTATTGCCCAAGCAATGGAAATACCGTCGTAAGTGCTGGTGCCACGCCCTATTTCGTCTAACAAAACCAAACTTCTTTCGGATAAATTATTCAAAATACTGGCGGTTTCGTTCATTTCCACCATAAATGTGGACTCGCCTAATGAAATATTATCGCTGGCTCCAACTCTGGTAAAAATTTTATCCACAATTCCCAATCGTGCATATTTTGCCGGCACAAAACTTCCCATCTGTGCCAATAAAACAATAAGGGCGGTTTGTCTGAGAAGTGCCGATTTTCCCGACATATTCGGACCGGTAATCATAATGATTTGTTGTTTGTCTCTATCCAAAAAGATATCATTGGGAACATAGTGTTCATCCTCGGGCAGTTGTTTTTCAATTACGGGATGACGTCCGTCTTTGATATCAATATCATAAGAATCATCCATTTCCGGACGTGTATAATTGTTTTCCAAAGCCAATTTGGCAAAAGAAAGATAGGTGTCAATCTCACCCGTAATTTTTGCATTTTGTTGAATGGAAGGAATATACGTATGCATCCACGAAACCAAATTTTGAAATATTTCTTGTTCCAAAGTTTTGATTTTTTCTTCGGCTCCTAAGATTTTACCTTCCAATTCTTTGAGTTCTTCGGTGATATATCGTTCGGCGGAAGTTAGCGTTTGTTTCCTAATCCAAGTTTCGGGAACTTTGTCCTTATGTGTATTTCTTACTTCCAAATAATATCCGAATACATTATTAAACCCGATTTTTAATGAAGTAATGCCGGTTTTTTGTGCTTCGCTTAAAACAATATTGTCAAGGATTTGTTTGGATGAATTTTTAATTCTCTTTAATTCGTCCAACTCTTCCGATACTCCTTCTTTAATCACATTTCCTTTGAGAATATTAACCGGTGCTTCTTCATTTAAGGTTTCATAAATTTTATGGCGTAAAAGCTCCAAAGCGTTGATTTGCTCGGCAATTTTTTTCAGTTCTTCCGCC
>JALSTJ010000202.1 GCA_026983815.1 Flavobacteriales bacterium | reverse complement strand
GGAGGATTTACCGAACAATTATATCAAGGAAAAATACAAGAAAAAATTGCTAAAAATGCCGCCGAAGAACAACAAAAATTCGATGAACAAAAATTGATATTGGTAGGGGTAAATAAATATTTTGACGAAAAAGCGGAACCCATCCGTTACGAAATATATCCTTTTATGAAAAAAAGGAAGGGACAGACATTAATCGCTCCTGTAATTGCCGGACGATTATCGGAAAATATTGAAAAAGAAATTTTGAAAGAAAAAACAAACTGAATGTTTGCTATAATAGATTTGGAAACCACCGGAGGAAGTGTTGAAAATGAAGCGATTACCGAAATTGCCATCTATAAATATGACGGTAATCGTTTGGTGGATCAATTCATCAGTATGGTCAATCCGCAACGTCCCATTCAACCTTTTGTTGTCAAACTCACGGGTATTTCTAACAAAATGCTAAAAAAAGCACCCAAATTTTATGAAATTGCCAAAAGAATTGTTGAAATTACAGAAGGATGCACTTTGGTGGCACATAATGCCGATTTTGACTATCGAGTCTTGAAAAAAGAATTTGCCCGATTGGGATACTCCTACGAACGTCCGAGAATATGCACCGTAAAACTCAGCCGAAAACTTATTCCCGGACAAAAATCATATAGTTTGGGAAAACTTTGCCGCAGTTTGCATATTCCCGTTACCGACAGACATCGTGCTTCGGGTGATGCATTGGCTACTTTGGAATTATTCAAGCTTTTGCAAAACAAAAATAGAAATCTCAATGAAGCCGTTGAAACCGATAAAAAAATACAACATAAAATTCAACCTAAAATTCTTAAAATTTTAGACAATTTACCCGAAAAAAAAGGAATTCTATATTTATACAATGCCAAGGGCGAATTAATTGCCGTCATACAAACTTCAAATATCAAGAGAAAACTCAATAGCATTTATCTTAAAACCAACCCGAAATCCATACAACTTCAACGAGCAATTGACCGAGTGGAATATGAACTGTTATCAGGAAGTTTTATAGGAAAAATCATTACTTGGCATAATCGTTATGCAAATAATCTTGAATTTTCTCCCTGCACCAAACGAAATTTTAATAAAAAAATAGCTTTTGATAAAGAAAATTTTTTATTGATAGACAAAGGACATCATAGCGGTGAAAAAGCCATTGTTTATGTAGAACAAAACAAAGTTATCGGATATGGCTTTTACAAACTCAATTGGGAAAAAGAAAGCACTGAAATCATCAAAAAACGTTTGACCGAGATAGAAGAACATCCGTTTTTAAGACAAATGATTTATGAACATATCCGTAAAAAACGATATTTGGATTTGATTGAATTATAGATGAAAAAAGTAATTAGCATAGGCGGACCTACGGCTACGGGAAAAACTGCTTTGTCCATAAAATTAGCCCGTTATTTTAATACGGAAATTATTTCCGCCGACTCGCGTCAATTTTACCAAGAAATGAAAATCGGGACGGCTGTCCCCACCGCAGAAGAACTGGCTGCCGCTCCTCATCATTTTATTCAACACAAAAGTATTTTTGAAACTTATACGGTGGGGGATTTTGAGAAAGATTTTTTGCAACTCACCGATAAATTGTTTGAAAAAAAAGATATAGTAATTCTGGTAGGCGGTTCGGGATTATTCTTGGATGCAGCTTGCAAGGGATTGGATGATTTGCCACCCAAAAACGAACAAATCAGAAAAGAATTGGAAGAAAATTTACAAAAAAACGGAATTAAAAGTTTACAAGACGAACTGATATCTTTGGACGAAGAATTTTATCAAAAAATAGATATACAAAATCCTCACCGATTGATACGAGCCATTGAAATTCTACGTCAATCCAATGGAAAAAAGATGAGTGAAATCAGAAGCGGAAAAACACAAAAAAGAAATTTTGATTGTATTTCCATTGCATTAAACACCGAACGTACCCTACTCTATGAACGCATTAACAAGCGAGTAGATAATATGATAAATGAAGGACTTTTGGAAGAAGCGGAAAAACTACTTCCGCACAAAGCATTGAATCCGCTGAATACGGTGGGTTATAAAGAATTATTTGCATATTTTGAAGGAAAAACGGATTTGGATTTTGCCATTTCGGAAATCAAAAAAAATACCCGCCGATTTGCCAAACGACAAATTACTTGGTTTAAGAGAAATCCCGATATCAAATGGTTTGATATCCAGTATGATATACAAGATATTATTCAATACATTAATAAATCATTGTCATAAAAATTGCATATCTTTAAGCAATATTAATTTTATTTGCATGAAATTAACTAATAAGAATATTCTTTTACTTTTTTTTATTCTAACAACTTATAACCTTTTGGGACAAACACCCAAAATGGGAAGAGTTTTAGGATGGCAAATAGATACTGCTCAAAACGAAACTTTTGACCAAGCAATCTTGCAAGCATCAGATGTTTGTATGGAAGCATCCCATGTTTCCTTTTCTTGGTCTGAAATAGAACCTGAAAATGGCAATTTCGA
>JALSTJ010000201.1 GCA_026983815.1 Flavobacteriales bacterium | reverse complement strand
GGAATGAGTTCATTGACCGAATCATTTGTGCGTATTCAAGGGATAGTTTTTATAATTTATTTTTATATTTTTTTAACTTCATTATATTATGAAAAAAAATAAAAAGGATTTAGCTATTATAGGCCCTTATCCGCCTCCATTAGGCGGGATTTCCGTTCATATACAGCGCATGGAATTTTTTTTACGACGAGAAGGAATTGATTATACCATTTTTGACCATGGATCTAATCAAAATGAGCACGTTATCTCTACAAAAAAAAGCTATTTATGGTATATAAAATTTTTATTTAATAAAAATTTCAAGGTTGTGCATTTTCATTATTTCTCCAAACTTTACTATATATACGGTTATTTTTTTTCCTTAATAAATAGAACCCCAATAATCGTTACATTACATAGTCAAAATTTGATTAAATATAACTTTGTCATAAAAAGGATTTTTATTTTTTTGTTAAAAAAAACCAGGTGTAAACAAGTTATAACCGTATCGAAAAAAGTATCAGAATATCTTGAAAAAAATAAAATTAAAAATGAATACATTCCGGCACATGTCCCTGCTATGGAAATTAATCCCTTTAAAATTGACAAAAATATCCTTAAAAACAGGCATGTTATTTTATTTAGTTCGAGTAGAATAGATAAGCATTCGATACTAAATATTTATAATTTTCCCATTGTATTTGATTTTATTGCCAAACATAGAGACAGGTTTCATTTATTATTGTTAATAGGGGAAAAAGAAACCCGAGGAGAATACCTGAATACTTTAATAGCTAAATATAAAATAGAAGATAATATTACAATCCTTTACGAAAAACAATTGGTTGATTATATCAATAATGCTTTTGTTTTATTACGACCAAATCAAGAAGACGGCTATGGTATCTCTATACAAGAGAGTATGGAGACGGGTGTGCCTGCTATTGCTTCTGATGTTTGTAAACGTCCTGAGGGAACAATCCTTTTTAAAAATAATGATTTTGAAGATATGGAACGCAAAATTTTCTATGTGTTGAATACATCAAAAGCAGATATTTTGAAAACAAAACAGGAGACAACTTATCATTTGCAATTATTAAATTTGTATAAGAAACTAATTCAAAAGAAAATTTGTAAAAAATAAATTATGAAAATATTTAACGTTATAATTTTGTTTGCACAAAAATTTGAACAATTAGTTTCAAGTAATATAAATTTAGCAATTTTAGTTAATAAACTTATTCCAAACAAGTTGATTTTAGAAAAAAAAATAAGAAAATACCAAGAAAATATTAACAACCCTGCCGCCGAAAAATCATTTTTAAATATAGTAAATTTTGCAATTACCAATGTCCCGTTTTATCGAGAAAAATATGGAAATAAACCGGTTTATTCCAAAGAAGAATTTGAAGAAAAAATAGGTTTCCTTACCAAAGAAGATTTGAGAGAAAATCGGCAAAAATTGTTGTCTCCGAAATTTAATGAAAAGGATTATGAATTAATTTCTACAGGAGGTTCAACCGGAGAGCCATCAGTATTTTATTTGCCAAAGAATCGGTTTTTTAAGGAATGGACTTATGTTTTTCATGCTTGGGCATACAGAGGGTATAAAAATCATATCCGTGCCGTCTTACGTAATCATAGATTAGACCCAAATGAAAAAATGCGTTTGAATATCTTTCGCAATGAATTGGTTTTCGATGCTTACAGAACCGAAGAAAAATACTTTGATTTCATCTATGAAACCATGAGAAAATATAATATAAAATATTTTCAATCTTACCCCAATTTGGCTTTTTTATTTTTTAAACATTTATCCGAAAAAGGAAAAGATTTATCCTTTATAAACGGCGTATTCCTGAGTTCCGAAAGATTTACCGATACTCAAAGACAATTGCTGATAAATCGATTGAAATTACCCGTTACTTGTATTTACGGAATGAGTGAGCAATTGATTTTTGCTATTGATTGGGAAGGATTGGGCGATTATGAAATTATGGAAAGCTACGGTTATTTGGAGCTGATAGATAATAAAGGAAATGTAATTAATGAACCCGGACGTGAAGGAGAAATTGTTGCCACCGGATATGATAATTATGGAATGCCGTTGATTCGGTATAGAACAGGTGATGTATCCGAATATAAACAAGTTCAACCCAAAAGAATATTGAAGGATATCAAAGGACGTAAAGGACAAATTATAATTCAACCCGATGGAACTACCGTGTCAGTTACTTCGTTAAATCTACACGGCGATTTATTTGAATTAATCGACGGGCTACAATACTATCAAGACACTACCGATGCAGTCGAAATTCGTATTATTCCTCGTAAAGCTCCAATGGACGAAGTAATTAAAAATAAATTTTTAGATTATTTTAGGGCTAGATTTCATCCTGAAATGGAAGTGATAATAAAAGAAGTGAAAGAATTGGAACGTCTTTCCAATGGGAAATTATTAACCCTAATTTCTAAACTTTAAAACTTTATAATATTAATGATGCATAGAAAAAGTTTTAAAACGAAAGAAAAATTCAA
>JALSTJ010000200.1 GCA_026983815.1 Flavobacteriales bacterium | reverse complement strand
GCGTAGAAGATATTGTGCCGCGATTACAAACCTTTTCGTTGGCATCTTATGGAAATACTTCCAAAGGTGTTTTGATTAACGGAATTGATATAGAAAAAGAAAACAAAATCAGACCCGTAGGCGAACGCTTATCAAATGGGAAAGTCTTTACATCCGGCTCTGATGAAGTCATCGTAGGAAAGGGATTGGCAAAATATTTTTCTCTTAAACCCAATGACACTATTTATTTAATCGGGCAAGGCTATCACGGAATGTCGGCGGCAGGCAAGTTTAAAGTTGCAGGTATCATTGATTTAAAAAATCTGGAATTGAATAATTTGGTGATTTTTATGCCGATAAAAACTTTACGAAATTACTTATCCGCCCCGGATATTGTTACCAATTTAATCATACATAAAAATGAAAAAACAGATGTGGATAAATTACAAAAACGCTTGCTAAAAATACTACCCGAAAATCAATTTGAAGTAATGACTTGGAAAAAGATGCTACCCGAATTGCATCAAGCAATCTTAGCAGACAACGCCGGCGGATTGTATATGGTTTTTATCCTGTATTTGATTATCACTTTTGGTATTTTCAGTACCATTTTAATGATGACCGAAGAACGGATTTTTGAGTTTGGTATAATGACTGCCATTGGAATGAAAAAGAAAATTATCATCAAAATTCTTTGGGTTGAAACCTTATTATTGAGTCTGTTAGGCGTTGTTTTGGGAAGCATTGCCGCTTATCCCATTTTATACTATTTTCACAAAAATCCCTTACCGCTTCCTTCGGACAAAGCGGATATGATGGAAAAATTCGGATTTTTACCCAAAATTCCATTTTCCATTTCCAGTGATATTTTTATAACGCACGGTTTGATAATCTTTGGTATTGCCGTATTTGTTGCCACTTATCCGACTATTAAAATCTTACGGCTGAACACCCTTAAAGCAATGCACAAAAAATAATACGATGAAAACAATACTGAAAATAGCTTGGAGAAATCTATGGCGTAATAAATTAAGAACGAGTGTAATTATTTTTTCAATCATTCTCGGGTTGTGGGGAAGTATGTTTTTTATGGGAATGATGAACGGAATGAACGAAAACAGAATCAGTTCTGCAATAAACACCTATTTGACTCATATTCAAATACATAATTCAAAATATTTGGATAACCCGATTATCAATAATGACATTAAGGATGTGAATAAAATCGTGTCGTTTTTACAAAAAGATAAACGCATTAAAGCCTTTTCCAAACGGAGCATAATAGATGCTATGGCAAGCACTTCAAAGGGTTCAACGGGTATCAAATTGATAGGTATTGATAAAAATAACGAAGTAAAAGTCAGCAGTATTCCCACTAAATTATCCGAAGGCAGTTATTTGTCAAAATACAAAAAACCTTCGGTGGTGATTGGTAAAAAATTAGCCGATAAATTGGGATTGAAATTAAAATCAAAAATAAAATTGAGTTTTCAAAACCTTTCGGGAGATGTGCTTTCGTATGCGTTTAGAGTCGAAGGAATTTACAAGTTAAACAACTCAATGATAGAACATTCCAATGTATTTATCAAAAAATCGGACTTAAAAAAAATATTAAACCTTTCACAAGATATTACACACGAAATATTGATAAAACTCAATGATATCAAGCAATCCGAAGCCGTAAAAAAGGATTTGCAAGCCATTACATCTGCCGATACAGTGCAAACTTGGGACGAAGTTGCCCCCGAACTGGGATACGCACAAGAAACGATGTCCACTTTTGCCTATATTTTTATGGCAATTATTTTGGTAGCACTCTCCTTTGCCATTATCAATACAATGCTGATGGCGGTTTTGGAACGCAAAAGAGAATTGGGAATAATGATGGCGGTTGGTTTCAACAAAACCAAATTATTTTTGATGATTATGACCGAAACCTTGTTAATCGCTTTGATTGCCGCACCCTTGGGCTTGTTAATTTCCTATGCAACCATACATTATTTTGAACAACACGGATTGCATTTTCTATCCGTTGCCCAAGGAATGGAATATTTTGGCGTTGGAGCGACCATTTACACCAAATTAGAACCCGAATATTATTGGGTTATCTTGTTGATGACCTTGTTTACCGCTTTTCTATCGGCTGTATTTCCGGCTAAAAAAGCATTGAATACCAAGCCCATTGAAGCTATTAGAGAGATTTAAAAAAACTGAATAAATCATTGATTATGAATGTAATAGAAACCAAAAATCTTAAAAAATTCTACAACGAAGGAACCGAACTCGAAGTACGAGCCTTAAACGATGTAAACTTGTCCATAAAACAAGGCGAATTTACGGCAATTGTAGGACCATCGGGTTCCGGGAAAACCACCCTTTTGAATATTATCGGCGGATTGGATACGCCGACTGACGGAAAAATATTTATTGACGGAAAAGACATTTCAAAACTCAATGAAAACCAATTAATAGATTTTCGTTTGCATCATATCGGTTTTGTTTTTCAGGCATACAACCTTATTCCCGTTTTATCCGCTTA
>JALSTJ010000199.1 GCA_026983815.1 Flavobacteriales bacterium | reverse complement strand
TTCAATTTATTAAATTCTCGAATAGCATCTCTACTATTTTGTTTTCTGTTTAAATAAACAAAGAACAAATCATCACCAAATGGTATTTCAAAATTAGTAATTTGCCAAAAAGGTTTTTGGTCTTGTAGTTTATATATCAAAGCACGTTTTTCTTGAGCCACAGCCAAATCATATCCGCTTCCGCCAAAAGTTTTATCCAATAAATCAAAAGCATCTATTTTTGCCCATAATGATAAATTATTTATCAAAGTAGATGACGAACCCAAACCCCATTCCCTATTAAATTCCAAATAAGTTTTGAATTTTTTTGGGACCAAAAACAATTCCGGTTTATTTTTTTTTATTTCAAGTAAAATTTGTTGAAGCTTTTGGGCTTTGCGTAGATCATTGCTAAAATCAATGTTTTTTAAATCCAAAGAAAAAGATATCTCCAACCACAATTGTCCATTGACATCATAAGCTTCCCAAAGATGCTTATTTTCATAATGATCTTCGACTGCTAAAAATTGTCCTTTTTTGGTAGGTAAAGCCAAAGCTTTGGCACCTTTTAACACCAAATATTCACCTGTAAGTAATATTTTTCCACTACTGTAATAGCTCAAGCTTAATCAACTATTAATTTTTTGGTCCCCAGACTTCCATCTTCAAAAACAGCTTTTATGATATAAGTTCCTCTGGGAATATGTGTTAGATTGATAATCTGACGGGATGTTTTCATGAGTTTTCTTCCAGCCAAATCAAACAAAATAATATTTTTAATAGGTTTTTCCGAAGACAAAACAACTTGCTCATGCCCGGGATTGGACGTTATGATAAAAGAATTGATATCCGGATTGGATATAGCTGAAGTCTGTTGAATCAATAAATCAAATTCATTACTCAGGTCAGCGGCAAAAGCAATATCTCTGACACCGTTTCCATAAAAATCCTGAACAGCAAACCACGCAGGACCTTGAGAAGTATTATCCAAAACATGTTTGGTAAAATTTTGATTTCCATCATTGGTATATAAAACCACCTCACTCCCTGAACCACCGGTTCCATTGCCAGTTGCGACAATATCTTTATCGCCGTCATAATCAAAATCTATGGTTCGTGTATACATGGCATGGTTCAAAGAAGTATCAATATCGTGGCGAGTAAAATTGGTTCCGCTTCCGTCATTTTCAAACCAAGCTATCGTATTATCAGTATAAGCAGCTGCTACCACATCATAATCGCCATCGCCATCCATATCAACTCCTTCTGTTCCCCATACACCATTGAATCCGGTGGTTACTGTTCCGCCGGATGTAAAATATAATCCATTGAAATAATACCATTTAATGGTTCCATTGCCAAAAGAAGGCGCTAAAATATCCGCTGTTCCGTCGCCATTAAAATCACCTCCGTAAAACATTTTGGGAGAATTAATACTGATGGCATTAACTCGACTAAAATTGGCACTGCCTCCGTTCAAATAAGCCGTAATATAATTTTCTCCGGTTATAGCTACTCCTATATCGTTGTCTCCATCGCCGTCGGCATCGTAAATTCCTACAAAAGAGGCATCAGTAATATTATCAATCGTATGAGGTGTAAAATTATCACTTCCGTCATTTTCATACCAACGCATCTCCGAAGATCCTACAGCGACAAAGTCCAAATCACTATCTCCATCCAAATCTCCTGCAAAGGCAAAAGCAGCCCCGGGTAAATTGGTATCAATAACATGTTGGGTGAAATTCCCTGAACCATTATTGATAAAGTATAATACACTATTGTCATTTTTAGATGTTCCGATTAAATCGAAATTTCCATCTCCATTTATATCATATTCAATCAAACCAAAAGCACCATTGGCTTGATTATTAGAAATCAAAGTTTTGGTAAAGCTTTGCGAAAAACTTTGTAGCACAATCACAAGCGCGATTGATAAAAAATAATTTTTTCTCATAACTGACAGGATTTATGATTTACAACAAATATACTTATTTTTTTCTATGAAGAAGTTTTTTTAGTTCGCTAAAATTTACTTTTTTATTCTGAAAATGCAGTTTTGCACGTTCTATTTCAGAAGAATTTGCATGTAGTAATTTTAATAAGTTGTTTAGATGCATCTTCATGTGTCCTTGTTGGATACCTTCGGTAATAAGTGCATTAACAGCTGCAAAATTCTGAGCTAAACCTGCGGCTGCTATAATTTTCATCAGTTTTTTTGCCGAAGGATGTTTGAGTAATTGCAATGAAAATTTAACCAAAGGATGCAAAGCCGTTAAACCGCCTACAGTACCTACAGCCAATGGAATATCCATCCAAAATTTGAATTTTCCGTCTTGCACTTCGGCATGGGAGAGAGAACGATATTGTCCGCTCATGGAAGCATAAGCATGAACGCCCGCTTCTACCGCCCGAAAATCATTTCCGGTGGCAATAACCACTGCATCTACTCCGTTCATAATTCCTTTGTTGTGAGTTGCCGCCCTATAAGGTTCCACTTCAGCGATTTTTATTGCCATAAGAAATTTATTGACATAATT